>SKYC01000353.1 GCA_007128085.1 Saprospiraceae bacterium
TAAACATGGAATTCTTTGATTGATCAGAAAAAAGGCAAATCTCATTACGATGGATCTACCAAAAACAACACCTGGTCGTACTCTACCGGACTGGCATCTTCTACTACAACTTTTACGATCTTTCCACTGACTTCGGATTCAATTTCATTGAACAGCTTCATGGCCTCCACAATACAAATGACTGAACCGACCTCAATCTGGTCTCCCACTTTTACATAAGGGGGCTTGTCCGGTGAAGAGGAACGGTAGAACGTACCAACAATGGGGGATTTGACCTCCACCAGTCCTTCAGTACTGTCTTTTTCAGTACCTTCCGATGCCGGGGAGACTTCCTGGTTTTTCGAATCCTTTTGAGCATCGCCTCTGTTCGAAGCATCCGCAGACGGAGGAGCGGACTCCTGGGGTTGACTGACCACCGGTTGCTGAACGGGAATAATCGAGGGCTGTTGCTGAACAGAGCCACCCATGGCTCCCGACTTGACGTATTTATCCGTCCTGATTACCACTTCAAAGTCACCTTGTTTCATCTTAAACTCGGTCAGGTCTGACTTATTGATGGTCTTTATTAAATTGAGTAGATTCTTGTATTCCATAAATAGCTTTTTTAAAAAAATGAATTAAAATTCACCCTGATATCATTTGGCCCTTTCAACGTAAGTGCCCGATTTGGTATCCACTTTTATTTTCTCACCTATATTAATAAACAAGGGCACCCTAACCTCTGCTCCGGTTTCTATGGTCGCGGGTTTGAGGGTGTTGGTCGCTGTGTCCCCCTTGACACCAGGTTCAGTATAGGTAACTTCAAAAACAATAAATTGAGGGAGTTCAGCCGTCAGTGGGATTTCTTTTTCAGCGTGAAAAAGAATCTCAATTTCAACACCTTCCTTTAGCATCCCGGTATTGTCAATCATTTCCTCCTGTAAGCTCAATTGCTCATAGGTTTCGTTGTCCATAAAATGATAGCCCATGTCGTCTTTGTAGAGAAATTGAAATTTTCTCCTCTCCACTCTGACAGAATTGATTTTATGCCCGGCAGAAAAGGTGTGATCTAAAACCTTTCCCGTCCTCAGACTTTTTATCTTCGTCCTTACAAAAGCATTGCCTTTGCCGGGTTTGACGTGCTGAAACTCAACCACACTGTAAATGTCGTTATTCATTTCAATGCAGAGTCCGTTTCTAATATCCGATGTTGTCGCCATTCAATTTTTTTTAATTACACAAATATACCCACTGAAGGTCATTAAATCATAAAATTCCACCCAACAATTCATAAATCGGGAAGAAACTTAAGCGGAAAAGTCATAGGCCCACTTTAAATAAGTCGCCCCCCAGGTAAACCCTCCTCCAAAAGCTACCAGAATGAGATTGTCGCCCTTTTTTAATTTTTTTTCATAATCCCAAAGACAGAGAGGAAGCGTACCCGATGTGGTATTTCCGTAACGATCAATATTAATCATCACCCGATCCAGTGGCACTCCGGCCACATCAGCGACGGAATTAATGATCCTCAAATTGGCTTGATGGGGAACCACCCAATCCAGATCTTTGTCTTCCAAACCATTGCGATCCATGATGGTGTTTATGGAATCCGCCATCCCCCTGACCGCATATTTAAAAACATGCCGTCCCTCCTGATATACAAAGTGCTGGCGATTCATTACGGTTTCAACCGTTGCGGGGTTTAAAGACCCCCCGGCCTTCATGTGTAAAAATGCACGTCCGGATCCATCCCCGCCAAAATGGCTGTCAATCAGCCCCACTTCTTCATCCGTACCTTCGAGCAAAACCGCACCGGCCCCATCTCCAAAGATCACACAAGTGGCTCGATCCGTATAGTCGACTATAGAAGACATATAATCTGTCCCAACAACGATTACTTTTTTATGAGTTCCAGCCTCAATAAACTTGGCTGCAGTGGTCAGTGCAAAAAGAAATCCCGAACAGGCCGCATTGATGTCGTATCCAAATGCATGGTCGATGCCCACTTTGTCGCAAATGGTATTCGCATTGCCCGGAAAAACCAGGTCAGGAGTCACTGTTGCACAAATCAACATTTCAATTTCATCCGGAGATGTATCGGTCTTTTCTAACAAACCTTTGACGGCCTCAGCACCCATGTCAGAAGATGCCCATCCCTCTTTTTTCAATATTCTCCTCTCTTTGATCCCCGTCCTGGTACTGATCCATTCGTCATTGGTATCCACCAGCTTTTCCAAATCTTTATTTGTCAGAATATCCTCGGGAAGATAACCCATAACTCCTGTAATAGCAGCCCTTTTCAAATTGTAGTTATTTTTAATACCTCAAAACTTTAAAATAAAATGAACCGCAAGATTAGAATTCCGGTTCACCATCCAAATGCAATTTGGGACGACAAATATAAGTAAGATATTAAAATTCAGCCCGAATTACGGATGGGGATTATTTTAAGAGCCCTAAAAGTCCAGCCAATCCATGCGAAAATCAATGTCCACATTCCTCTGGTCCACTAGATATCGCCACCCTTTTGCGGTACTGAATTTTTCCATTGTATGAGTTGTGCTGCAATGCTGATGGCAATTTCGTCGGTTGTCCGGCCATTGATTTCCAGGCCTATGGGAGAAACGACTTTATTTAAATCTCCCTCAGAAAATCCCTCAGCCAACAATTCACTCCACAGTACCTTTACTTTATTTGAGCTGCCCATCATTCCTATATACCTGAATTTTTTTCCGAGAAGGCTCCTCAAAATAATCTTATCCGTCCGGTACCCAAAAGAAATAATCACCACGTAAATCTGCTCTCCCTCGGGAATGTGCTCATCCACATTTTCGTAAGAAATAATTTTCTTTGAATCTGCAAAATCATTGGCGTGAAAGGTATTTAAATCCTTCCGGTTGTCCAGGATGTGCACCTCAAAATCCAATAGAGACAAAACCCGGCACAGCGAAATCCCAACATGACCTGCACCAATCACAAAGACCCTGGACACCTGATCTGCAGGCATTGTGAAGGCCCAACGATTTTTTCCACTCTCAGTGTACATCATTTCATCCACGCTTAGAGCTTCGATCGAAATCCCTTCATTGGTGTAGATAAGTTGTTTTTTACTTATTCCACCCCCCGAATCCCTTATCCAGTCCAAATCACCCTTCTCCAGACAGTAAAAAGCAATGGTTTGTCTGCCCTTGCATATCATTCCGGATCGATTTTGACCGGCATCCGGATCGTGAA
>SKYC01000262.1 GCA_007128085.1 Saprospiraceae bacterium
AAACAACTTGCTCCGCCTCAAATAACTACACAGTAAAAGCCTAAGACCGGCAGCTTTTTTATGAAGCGAGGAGAGCTGCATTTTCCCGGCGCTTATGATAACGAACAATGAGAATATAATACCAAACCACAGATAGGCCATAGATCGCTGCTGTCATCAGAAATATCGTCGTAAATGAACTTCCCTGAGAACGCAAATAGCGGAAAATTTGAACAAAACTCAAAGAAGCATTGAGGGGTATAGAGATAGTCTTTTTAGAAAATTTGAAATTAACAACAGAGCTTCTTTGGTATTACTAGCTGTCAAGCTCGGAATTATAAAATTATAACTTTACAAACAAGATTAATGGATAATTATTTTACGTTAATCATCCTATCGGTTTCCATAGTTAACATAGGACTTGTTATTATTGCAATAAAACAGTATTTAGATTATGTACGTGAAAAAAAAGAGTACCTTTTTATACAGAAAATAGAAGAAATAAAAGATAAGGAACGGAAACAATTAATTAACTATATTTCCTCTGAACTTCACGACAATATTTCTCAGATGATAAGTTTGTCAGTTATGAGCTTAGGTACTTTAAAAGACGCAAATAATGTAGATGATATTGGTAACATCCGGAAACTTTTAAATAAAACGCTGACAGATGTTAGGTACTTGATAAAGACAATTAAACTAAGAGAGTCATTTGATTTCGATTTAGACCTTCAAATACAAGAGTTAATAGACTTTCTTAATCAATCAACAGACATTGTTTTTTTAAGATCAGGTAAAGCTCCTTTGTTAGATAATGAGAGAAAATACCTACTGCTTAGGATAATACAAGAGCTTCTGAATAATATTTTGAAATACAGTAAAGCACAAAAAGTAAAACTTATATTTGAAAACCACAGTTCTACTACCTTTTTGCGAATTGTACACAATGGTGAAAGTTTTCAACCATCGGATAAGGACTTTCAAAAAGGGTATGGTTTAACAAACATCTTAGAAAACACAAAGCTACTTAATGGCGCAGTACGTTTCGAATATAAAGATAGTAATGTTATAATAGAGCTACCTGAAACAGCGGATTTTCGAAAACGGGGGTTGTAGTGGGGTGATATGAGTTTCCGAAAATATTTCCATCTCAGGTATTTAGGTTTATGACAGATAAAACAGTCCATGACTGTGATATACAACGAGAGACACCAGGATGAACGAACGGTCCCAACGGGTGACTGACCGATCCCGCTAGGGTGAACGAACGATCCTGAAAGGTGGAGGTCCGGTGGACCTCCAGGAGAGTGAACCACGATAGTGGGCGGGCTGGCTCCTGGGGACATTCAAGGGAAGGAACCTCGAAGAGGGCGGGAAAGCAAATTTCTCGTCTGCAGCCATAGGTACAGTAAAATTTTAAACAGATGAAACAAAAGAGAGGATTGCTAGAGTAGTGGAGGCAACCCTTAATCTCCGTACCTGTGGAAAAAAAATTGCCGACTGGAGCAATGCAATAAAATTTGCGGGAATGCTAATGCCAATCGCTTAATCCTGCTCAATGTTTATTTTGGTTTTCGAAAACCTGGCGAAGTGCAATGATTTCTGTTTTCAGCTCATTTAATCCCTTCGCCCCGGCCATCGGCGCATCTTCTTCCTCGGCGTCAAGACCGATGAAATAGGTGGCCAAAGTCGCAGTGACATAGCCAAAAATGGTAAATCCGTAAACGGTAATTAAAAAACCCAACACACGGCCTTCAGTTGTCATCGGATTAAATTCGGTACCTGATGTTACTACACGCATGGCTGTCCACCAAAGCGAAAGTCCATAACTGGTAAAGCCGGGGTTCTGATTTTCCAGGGCATACATGCCAGCAGCTCCGGCAAAGACTACAAATAAAGAGATCATCATCACATAGCCAAAGGCGCGGCGCTGCATGGTTTTGCCCAAGCTTTTCATGCTTCTGTTGAGTGACGCTAAGAGTCGTACTACTCTTATCCCCGTAAGTCCGCGCAATAGTCTAACAAACCAGAAAATCCGTAATATGCGCAATGCGGGAATAAACAAGGATATGGCGGTCAGCCAATCTTTCTTGAGGTACCGAAGTTTTTTCGGGGCGAGAAATAACTTTATCGAGAAATCAATAATAAATATTCCCCAGATGGCCAGAATTGTAAATTCAAGTATCTGGTTGACTCCCCATACCAACTCAAGCACCAGCAAGATAAGCCAAATAAATCCTAAAAATATCATCGGTCCTTCCAATACTTCTTCTACCGACCTGAGCAGTCTTCTCCGTTTACTTATGTTTTCGTTTTTCATAGTTTAGGGTGTTCAATTTTATAAAAAAACTCCGGTAAATTTTAAATAACGGAGTTCAAGCCATAACGGATTCTACAATAGTGCATTGTAAGTCTTAAATTGAGGATTGGCGGGGGGAGTTTTAAAATAAAAAGGCTATGATTTCAATGAATGTGTATTAAACTTTCTGCCCACGCTCGCCCCCGGTCCATAAAGGGGGAGAGTCAGCGCGAACGGATGTTTTGAAAAATGTGATCATAATATAGATGGAAAGGCATCAATTTTTTTTTATCTTCGTTCATATAATAAAATATATTGTCAAATGATAAATGAGCGGGAAACATCTACAGACCACTATAAAAAGCTTATAGAAGTTTTAGGTAAGCGCAACGTAAAATCTAAAATTGAGAGTCCATATGACTTTATCCATATAGCCTCCGGGGGAATTAATGCGGTAGTAATAAAAAACTTTAGAGAATATTTTAACATTTCCAGAGAGGACACTGCCCATATGCTAAACATTTCCTCTCCTACTTTATACCGTTGGATTAGGGCCAATAAAAATCTCGATAAAAACTATTCAATTTTACTCTTCGAGTTGACTGATTTGTTTTTATATGGAATTGAAGTTTTCAAAAGCAAGGAGAATTTCGCCAAGTGGTTAAATTTACCAAACACCGCTTCGGGTGGATTTGAGCCACAAGATCTGCTTGAGGTACCAGGTGGCATTTCTAAAGTCAAAGATATAATGGGTCGTATTGAACACGGTGTTTACAGTTAGGCTTTATGATTGTTTATAGAATAACTGCAAGGAAATATGCTGGAGATATATCTGGAACGGGTGCAGCTATATACGGCGGCAGGTGGAACAAAAAAGGTACGCCTGTTCTTTATACAGGGGAGAACAAAGAAATTGCA
>SKYC01000343.1 GCA_007128085.1 Saprospiraceae bacterium
AAAAGAGCCAGGACTCCGGTCATTTCAACAATTTCCCCTTCCGTCCAGTGGATCCTCAATTTTTCAGCGGTATCGTCGTCCATGCTGTTCGGCACCGTGGAGCACTTGAGCGCAAAATCCAGGGCCACCCTTTCCGCCTCTGAAAATGCGGGATGTGTGGGATACTCCCAGATATTTTCCAACTTTTCTCTCTCCGCTCCGTAGCGCTCAGCAGCGCGTATGGTGTGCGCCTGACAGTACCGGCAACCCGCCGCCCTGCTGCTGATGTAGGCCATCATTCTTTTCAACGAACTGCTCACTCGCCCTTTGTTTTCCATGACCGCCTTATTCATCTCGATAAATGCATAGGCAATGCGCGGCCGGTGAAACATGGTTTTTACACTGTTCGGGCAAAAGCCCAGTGTCTCTTCGTAAAAGACTATCAATTCGTTAAATTCAGGATCATCGGATTGACTGAGGGGATTCACTAATGGACGCTTCATACAGTATTGGGTTTATTTTTTTCGAATAAAGACTCAAATTTAACCTAAATACCAATAAATAATCAATACAAACAAGGCCCCTCTCTCCTCGATTGAACATTCCGCAATGGTACGAGTTACATATTTGCACACAAGCCGAAAACAAACCACAAGAGTGGAACCGATTCAATACAGTCAGCGAACAGGCAGTTGAACAACACCCACATTTAACTTTTGAATACTATTTATAGATTTTTTCTATAGGAAAAATAATTCTATAAATAATGATTTAGTTAAATTTGCTTCAACAAGATTGTAAACAAAAAACCTATTTCATCATGGAAAAAACTCAAAAATCAACGAACGGAAACGGGGAAAGTAAATGCCCGTTTTCCGGTGGATCCATCAGAAAAGCCGCAGGCTCGGGCACCCGCATACAGGACTGGTGGCCCAACCGATTAAACCTGAATATACTGCGACAACACTCCTCCCTTTCGGATCCCATGGGAGAGACTTTCGACTACGCGGAGGAATTTAAAAAACTCGATCTGGAGGCCGTAAAAAGGGATCTGACGGAACTGATGACCGATTCTCAGGATTGGTGGCCGGCAGATTTCGGACATTACGGGCCCCTTTTCATCCGAATGGCCTGGCACAGTGCGGGAACCTATCGGGTGGTAGACGGCCGCGGTGGTGCGAGATCGGGATCTCAGCGATTTGCTCCTCTCAACAGCTGGCCCGACAACGTCAATCTCGACAGAGCGAGATTGCTGTTATGGCCGATCAAGAAAAAATACGGAAGAAAAATTTCATGGGCCGACCTGATGGTACTCACGGGCAATGTGGCCTTGGAATCCATGGGATTCAAAACATTTGGTTTTGCCGGGGGACGCGAAGATGTTTGGGAGCCCGAGCAGGATATATACTGGGGTTCGGAAGGCGAATGGCTCGCCAGTCAGCGCCACACGGAAGACGGAGAACTCGAACAGCCATTGGGAGCGGATCACATGGGTCTCATATATGTCAATCCCGAGGGGCCCAATGCAGAACCCGACCCCAAAAAGGCCGCAAAATTTATCAGGCAAACCTTTAAGAGAATGGCCATGGACGATGAAGAGACGGTTGCTCTTATCGCCGGTGGTCACACCTTCGGTAAAACCCATGGTATCGCCCCTGAATCTCACCTGGGAGCAGATCCCGAGGCAGCAGATATCGAACAGATGGGAATGGGTTGGAAAAATTCCTACGGCACCGGAAAAGGACCGGACACCATAACCAGCGGTCTGGAAGGTGCCTGGACTGAAACTCCGACCCAGTGGAGCAACCACTTTTTTAAAAACCTCTTTAAATTTGATTATGAAAAGCACAGAGGACCTGCGGGAAAGTGGCAGTGGAGACCCAAGGACGGAGCCGGTGAAGGGATGATACCCGACGCCCACGATCCCAACAAAAAGCACCCGCCATTTATGTTGACCACCGACCTATCTCTCAAAGTAGATCCCATCTACGAGAAAATTTCGAGACGGTTTTTTGAAAATCCCGATGAATTTGCCGACGCATTTTCACGCGCCTGGTTCAAACTCACTCACAGAGACATGGGGCCCAAAGACCTCTATCTCGGTCCCGAAGTACCGGAAGATGATTTACTCTGGCAAGACCCCATTCCAAAAGCGGATTACAAAACAATATCGAACAGCGATATTCATGCCCTCAAGGACAAGATCCTGAATTCCGGCCTCGGTTTATCTGAGCTGGTCTCTACGGCCTGGGCTTCGGCCTCTACTTTCCGTGGATCGGATTTCCGCGGCGGTGCCAACGGCGCGCGAATTCGCCTGGCTCCCCAGAAAAACTGGGAAGTCAACAATCCCGATCAACTCTCCCGGGTTTTGAAAAAGCTGGAAGGTATTCAAAGTGACTTCAATGGTTCTCAGACCGAGAACAAAAGGGTGTCTATGGCCGATCTAATCGTGCTCGGTGGCTGTGCAGCTGTGGAAAAAGCGGCCAAACAAGCAGGGCACGATATTTCCGTTCCCTTTACACCGGGTCGGACAGATGCCACTCAGGAGCAAACAGATGTAGAGTCTTTTGAGTGGTTGGAGCCGCCGGCTGACGGATTTAGAAATTACTTTAAACCCAAACACAAAACCACTCCCGAGGAAATGCTGATAGACAAAGCTCAACTGCTGACTCTTTCGGCTCCCGAAATGACTGTTCTCGTAGGAGGGATGCGCGTATTGAATACCAATTACGACGGATCCAATCACGGTGTATTTACCGATCGTCCGGAAACACTTACCAACGACTTTTTTGTCAATTTGCTGGATATGGGTAACCGATGGAGAGCCAATTCGGAGGCGAAAAATGTGTTTGAAAGCCTGGATCGAAAAACGAGCGAACAGAAATGGACCGGAACCAGAGTTGATCTCATCTTTGGATCCAACTCAGAGCTTCGCGCACTGGCCGAAGTGTACGCCTGTGAGGACTCTTCAGACAAATTTGTCAAGGACTTTGTCAAAGCGTGGGATAAAGTTATGAACCTGGATCGTTTTGATCTCTCATAGCTTATGGTCTAACGCAAATTCAGCGAGGGAAGGATGCGGGTAATACGCAATGGTCCCCCATTACGCCCTCATTTTTAACAGTACATAAATAGGTGATTCGTCCGCGAATCGCCTATTTTTTTATACAATGTTCTGCAAAAATCAACGCATGGCAAGTTGGCTCAAACAGAGG
>SKYC01000219.1 GCA_007128085.1 Saprospiraceae bacterium
GACAGTGCTTTTGCATCCGAGATACTCGGGAATGCCTATATAGCTATGACCGAAGCCAACATAGCTCAGGAGGATCCCATGGCCGTGTATAAAAGCATGCGCTCCGATGTCATGTTTTTTGAAATTACAGCCAACAACATCCGGGTGGCTTTTCTGGCTTTTGTCCTCGGTCTACTCGCCTCTGTAGGCACTTTGTTCATCCTTGTTCACAACGGTATTATGGTGGGAGCCTTCCAAACTTTTTTTTATCAACAAGGGCTCTTTCTCACCAGTTTTCTCACCATATGGATACACGGCACCATCGAAATTGCCAGTGTGGTGGTTGCCGGGGCCGCGGGAATTATTATGGGCAACGGCCTGCTGTTTCCGGGAACCTACAGCCGGGGCATTGCTCTGCGCATTTCTGTCATAAGGGGCCTGACCATTCTCCTCAGCACCGTACCTCTGTTTATTATCGCCGGTTTTTTAGAGAGTTATGTCACCCGCCTGACCGAACTTCCCGACTATCTCAAAGGCGGAATTATTTTGGCTTCACTCGCTCTCATTCTCTCCATTTACGTGATCTATCCCATGGTCTATTACAAAAAGGGGTTGTACCGCGGTGGTGACATTGATTTGAAGTTTTTTCCTCCGCTTAAAGGAAACCCACCCCAATCGAGTTGGGTCAGGGGCATCCGGTTGCTGCTCGACAAATTTCCACCCCTTCTCTCCGGTGTGGCCTTTCCGGCCGGTCTTTTATTTTTGCTGCTATCCGGTTTCATCCTACTGGTCAACAGCAATGCGATACTCACTTATTTTCCCGCTTCGGTTTTTGACGGGTTCAACTTGTTTTCTCCCTGGGCTTTTCTGTTGTTTTCCGTCGGAGCAGCATTCGCCCTCGCAAAAACAAGTGCCATTCTGTTCAGCGAGCAGTCGGACTGGAATTTTACCCTGCGTTTGTTGAAGGACAATTGGGCGGTCATTGGAATGACGGCCTTGTTTTTCGTGTTCTTAGCCTATTTCCTCAACCTGGTACTGCTCTTTCTTTTGTTTTTCGCTCTGCCGCTTATGGGCATAATGGCGGCATTGAAAGAAATGGGGGAAAAGGGAAAAATCAGCCCGGCCCGATTTTTCTATTTTTTAAAACAAAACATCCGTATGTACCGGTACGGACTGGGTCCGATGGCTTCTATTGCACTGGTCAGTTTCCTTTCCCTACTCATGCTCAATACCTTTGTGGAATGGATTATTCTGGACTTTCTACTCATGATCACTGTATTTGAAACCCACTATCTGAATTGGATTTTCTTCAAGGATCTCCTGAGTTTTCTCACGGTGCTGCTGATATTCTTCCTGGCCTTTGGCCTGCTCAGTTTCCGATTCGAAAAAAGCAAAGACATAAAATACGGAGACGATTTAATCCAAAGGTTCGAGTCTTTCAGTTCTTTTAAAAAAACGGAAAATGAGTTGTAAAACAAACAATGAAAGCGATATTTACTGCCGGTCGAAGGTGTTTCATGGAACTCCTTCATCGACTGTCAAAAGGTTTACTAAAAAATGAAAATACTGCTGGCGCTTCTTTCTCTCATTCTTTTCCCGCTCTTTGCGATGGGTTCGCAGGAAGGGGTGGGAGATACCGTATTGTTTCAGGAGTTGAGAAGCGATCTCGAGTTTGACAAAACGAAAAACAGATTCGTACTTCGGGATTGGGATATACCGACCGATACAAACCGCGATTTTTCACCCCAGCGGGATAACCGCGGTGTTTGGTTGGCCGCCGTAAAATACATCGGCTACTTTCTAATGGCCCTGGCCGTCCTTGTACTGATCTATTACATTGTTGTGGGATTGAAAAACAGACCCAAAAGACCTCCCCCTATCGAGGAGAGCGAACTCGACGATATAGAGCGGATTGAGGAGATTGACCTCCATTCGCACTTTGAACGAGCGATACAAGACCAAAACTACCGCCTCGCCCTGAGAATACGCTTTTTGACCGTCCTTCAATTGCTCACCCAAAAGAAATGGGTCGAATACAAGAGCCACAAAACAAACAGAAACTACTTGCAGGAGCTGGGTGAAAATCCTTTGCTCCAGCCCTTTAAAAAACTGGTGAATATTTTTGAATACAGTTGGTACGGACTTTCCGAGCTGAATAAAGAACAATTTGAAGCTTGTGATCCCTCTTTTACGCAACTCATCGTACAATTGGAAAGCGATGGGCGGCAGGAAGACAATCACCGGACTAGCCGTAAAGAGATATTGGAGTGATATAAACTTTAACTATGAACAACAGACAGCTGGTTTTTCTGGCACTGGGAATTTGCCTCCTACTCCTTGTAGGACTGTTTTTCCTCTTGTTCGAAAGGAAGGAGGTTCCTGACATTTCATGGGATTCTTCTTACAATTATCACTCCAAAGAGCCACTTGATTTATGGATTTTTCAGCATTTGGTTGAAAGTGAATTTACCGAGGCGTCCTATCACCTGCATTCACTGGCCGCTTTGGTGGAGGAAACCGATCCCGATATGCGCCATTTGTACGCGCAAATCGGTCACCCTCTGATTCTGAATACAGCAGAGGGCCGGGCGATTATTGAATCCGCCAAAAGGGGAAATGAATTTCTCTTCAGTACCAATGTATACCGCTTTTTCTCCGACACCCTGGAGGTGAATCCCAGCACCTTTTCTTCGGTTGTTCAAATAAACTTCAAACTGGATTCCACCGAATACTCTTTTCCCCTCCACACCCGGTCACTCCTTCAAGCGAGTAATCAACATATGCCCCATTTGGACAGCAGCCATTTCAGCGGATGGGAGTTCGATGAGCCGCTGTATGCTGATTATTACTCATCGCCCGAGGGGCCCCAGGACAGTCTGGAAAAAAGGGTTGAATCCTTGTTTTTATTTGTCTGTCTCGAAGTCGGAGAGGGTAAACTGTGTTTTCATCAGGCCCCTTATTTATTTACGAATATTGCTTCTGAAAGACCGGGTTATCTGGAACACTTCCGAAGTGTATTTTCAGCTTTTGACGCAGATCACGTTCACTTCGTCAAGCCGATGGATGCAATCACACAACAGCACAGCGGAAAAAACCCATTGAGGCACTTGCTGGCGTATCCCTCCTTTAAATGGGCTTTTTACCTCAGTATTATCGGGGTGCTGGCTTACTTTTTTTCAGAGGGAAAGCGCAAACTGAGCCCCATC
>SKYC01000248.1 GCA_007128085.1 Saprospiraceae bacterium
AAAATTTAAACAGATGAAACGAGCATGAACTTTTTTAATCAAAAATTTCACAAAGGTGAATGATTAAAATAAGTTGCATGCGAGTTCCTGAATGTATTCAAATTTTTTGCATATTTAATGCAAGCAAAAAATTTTAAACAGATGAAACAGTCCATGACTGCGATTTTTAACGAGAGACACAAAGGTTTTACTTTGAATTTTTGCGTCTGCAGCCATAGGTACAGTAAAAATTTAAATAGATGAAACGGTCCATGACCGTGAGATTTACTGCCGGACACATAGGTTTTACTTTGAATTTTCACGTCCGCAGTCATAGGTACAATAAAAATTTAAACAGATGAAAGAATTAGGAACTAAAAATCCAGGAGCATCCATAAAAGATCACGGTTTTAACAGTGTAAAAATTGCGCATTGGAACCTCACCCCCGAAGAATTGGTGGAGGCCTCCATCAAAAGAGACATGGGTGTATTGAGTGATAGCGGTGCCATATGCATCAGCACCGGAAAATTCACGGGTAGATCACCCGGAGACCGCTTTATAGTAGAAGACGATGTCACCCGGGATACGGTGGATTGGAATAAAATTAATATGCCTTTTAAAGCGGAGAACTTCGTCGGGCTGAGAAAAAAAATGTTCGATTACCTCGGCGACAAGGAGGTTTATGTCAGGGATGCCTACGCTTGTTCTGATTCCAATTACAGATTGAATCTGAGGTTGATAACAGAATACCCCTGGAGCAATCAATTTGGACACAACATGTTTCTGAGGCCTCGCAAAAAAGACCTGGATGCATTTGAGCCCGAGTGGTTGGTTATTTGTGCTCCCGGCTTTACTGCCGTTCCCGATGTGGACGGAACCAAAAACCCCAACTTTGCCATCATCAACTTTTCGGAAAAAACCATAATCGTGGGTGGCACTGCTTATACAGGTGAGATTAAAAAAGGCATCTTTTCCGTGCTCAATTATGTCTTGCCGCAGCAAAAAAATGTATTGAGCATGCACTGCTCTGCCAATCTTGGTAAAAAAGGGGACACTGCCATATTTTTCGGATTGTCCGGCACCGGAAAAACTACGCTTTCTGCAGATCCCAACCGACAGTTGATCGGTGACGATGAACACGGATGGTCCGATCAGGGCGTTTTTAATTTTGAGGGGGGCTGTTACGCAAAATGCATCAACCTTTCCGCAGACAGCGAACCGGAGATCCACTCGGCCATTAAACACCGAGCCATATTGGAGAACATTGTGTTCTTTGAAGGTAGCAGAAGACCCAATTACGACGACGACTCCATTACTCAAAACACCAGAGTTTCCTATCCCATTTACCATATCGATAATGCAGTGGGAGGTTCTAAAGGAGGTCATCCCAAAAACATCTTTTTCCTCACTTGCGATGCTTTTGGAGTGTTGCCTCCCATTTCAAAACTGACTCCCGGCCAGGCCATGTATCACTTTATATCCGGCTATACAGCCAAAGTGGCCGGTACGGAAGAGGGTATTGTCGAGCCGCAAGTGGCTTTTTCCGCTTGTTTTGGAGCGCCTTTTTTACCCCTACATCCGACCCAATACGCCGAAATGCTGGGTGAACGCATGCAAAAACACGAGGTCAAAATATGGTTGGTGAATACCGGCTGGTCCGGCGGAGCCTATGGTATCGGAAGTCGTATCAACCTGCGTTATACCCGCGCCATGATCAACGCAGCCATTGATGGCCGTCTCAATGGCAGCGATTTTACAGAACACGAAGTTTTTGGCCTGGCCATGCCCAACAGTTGCCCCAATGTGCCGGATGAAATCCTGCACCCGGCAAATACATGGGCAGATAGAAACGACTACAACGAAAAAGCCAACAAACTGGCTCACTATTTTGTAAACAACTTCGCTCAATTTGCCGATGAGGCTTCAGAAGAAATTCTGGCTGCGGCACCGCGTGCAAAATAGCATTTTTTATCGGTGGAACAGTCCATTTGAACGAACGATTCACAAACAAGTTGGGGCTGAAGATCATCAGTATCTTCAAGTGAATAAACCACGACAGTAGATGGGCGGGGTTTCACGTCGGCTGTATTGTAGAAGAAATAAAAATTAAATCAATGAAAACTACCATAATCCAGTGGAGCCTGCTTGCGGGTTTTGTATTGTGTATGTCTGCTATATGGACCGATCTCCGGGCACAAACGGAATTGGACGAAAGGGCCTTTCTGGAAGTAAAGGATGCCGTGAGTATCAAAAAGGACGATGATTTCCTGCTGAACATCCGTTTCAGAATGCAAAACAGATTCGGATTTTACACCAAGAGCTCAAGTGACCTCACTCCCGATAATTTTGAGGCCAGAGTGAGGAGATTGCGCTTGAGATTTGACGGATACCTGCAAAGTCCTGCACTTCAGTATTATATTCAATTGTCCTTTTCCAGATCTGATCAGGGATTGGACGGCAGCAACCGAATTTCTGAAATAGTGAGAGACGCCCTGGTGTATTACCACTTCAACGATAATTTTTACATGGGTTTTGGTCAGGGAAAATTACCCGGAAACCGCCAGCGGGTAATCTCCTCGGGTAACCTTCAATTTGCCGACCGATCCATTGTCAACTCCACGTTCACCATCGACAGAGATTTTGGTTTTTTTGCCTACTATACACTGCCGACAGCAGGGACATCTGAATTCAGGCTCAAAGCCGCCATTACCACAGGAGATGGACGAAATGCTCCTGCCATTAACAACGGACTGGCATATACCGGACGATTGGAATGGCTTCCCCTGGGTCCTTTTACCAAGGACGGCGACTTTATGGAGGGAGACCTCTTCAGAGAACCCACTCCAAAAATTTCCATCGGCCTTGGCGGTTCCTTCAATCACAAAGCCTCAAAGACTTCCGGGCAGACGGGAAGGGAAATAGCCTCCCCGAGAGACATCACCAGCCTGATCGCCGATTTTATGTTCAAGTACAACGGCTGGGCGTTGAGTGGAGAGTACATTGACAAGTCGGTGGACAACCCCTTGTTCGATCCGGTTCCCTCATCCTTCCCGGAACATATGATTACGGGTTACGGGATCAACTCTCAACTGAGTTACCTCACCCACAATGACCTGGAATTTAGCTTCCGCTATGCCACCATAAACCCCGACAGCAAAGTCAGCGATTTTGAAGCCGGGAGAGATGAAATACTGCTGGGT
>SKYC01000060.1 GCA_007128085.1 Saprospiraceae bacterium
AACTGCTTGTAATATTTTTTACTGTATAAAAAAGGATTACCTTTGCAGTCCACTTGAAAAAAGTGGGTTATAACATCGCGGGGTGGAGCAGTTGGTAGCTCGTCGGGCTCATAACCCGAAGGTCGTAGGTTCAAGTCCTGCCCCCGCTACAAGGATAAAAGCCCGGACATTTTTTGTTCGGGCTTTTTTTAATTCCTATTATACATGTGGAAAGCCCAATTTCCGCAATTGATTCACTGTGTCTACTGTTATTTCCCCCGCTTTCAAAACATCTTCACGATCGGTAAATTTACCAATACTGAACCTGAGTGCAGATTGGACTTTCCAGTCGATTAACTGCATGGCTCTAAGCACATGAGAAACCCTGTAATTACGAGTACTGCAAGCCGATCCCGAAGACAGAGCCAATGAACCTTCCACTTCATTTAAAAAGTCTTTTGACCGAATGTTTTTGAACGAGAGGTTCAGAATATGGGGCAATTTATGTTCTGTCCCACCATTGACACACATGGGCTGTAATTCCTGCAGGAGGTAATTGTGCAGACTCAGAATTAATTCCCTGGATTTTCTGCTGTCGGAAACCATTTCACTTTTCGCCAAACTCGCAGCAGCACCGAGTCCTACAATTCCGGGAATATTCAAGGTGCCGGCCCTCCGATTGTCCTGCTGTCCACCACCCTGAATTTGAGGTCTCAGCTTTACCCTGGGATTTTTACCTGAAACGTATAACCCTCCCACTCCTTTAGGGCCGTAAAATTTATGTGCTGAAAAGGCCATGAGATCGACATGTGATGATTTGGGATGGGTCTCTATTTTCCCGGTACTTTGGGTGGCATCAGAAAAGAACAAAACCCCTTTTTCTCTACATATTTCCCCAATTTTCTCAATGGGATGGATATGACCTGTTTCATTGTTTCCCCACATCAGGCAAACCATAACCGTTTCTTTTTTTATAGTGGCCTGCAATTCATCCAAATCAATTCCACCCTTTTTATCTACAGCCAACCAACTTACCTGCCCTCCTTTTTTTTCTACCCATTCGAGACAATCCAACACAGCACGGTGCTCGGTTTTGGCGGAAATAAAATGTTTCCCCCTCGCGGCGTAGCGCTCAAATACTCCTTTAATGGCCAGATTGACAGACTCCGTGGCTCCGCTGGTAAAAATCAATTCGCCGGGATTGACGAAAAGCAACTCAGCCACTCTATCCAAGGCTAGCTCAAAGGCGGTATTCGCCTTTTTTCCGTAAGCGTGATTGGTGCTGGAGGCATTGCCAAAATGGTTGATAAAAAAAGGTTCCATCTCCCGGAAAACACGGGGATCCAAAGGTGTTGTAGCGCTGCAATCCAAATATATGATCCCGCTCATTGTTTTGTGTTTGTTTCAACCGAAGGAATTGCTTCAAACCTTTGCAGAAATTGTTGACCACGCTTTTTCAGCCATTTCGTCGCTGAGAGACTCAATGGTAAAACTGCCGGCAGCGGGGTCGATTACTTTATCCATATGACTTTCGTGTGTCAGCATATGAAAAATATTGGCATTTATTCTGTTCCCAAAGGATTCGGGATTTTCAACTTTACCCTGAGGATCTTTCTCAATTCCGCTGAAATGGATCCTCCTAACGCCACCAATGGAGAAATTCAAAGCAGCAGCTGCATTCCTTATAAAGTTGTGATAGATATTTTTTTCGTAAGCGCCTGGGGCGAGTGATAATTCTAAATCGGGAGGGAAAGCCTTGATATTCAATTCTTCCAAAACGAGGGCCCATATTTTATGGAAGGCTCTGATTTTAGCCACTTCGGAGATAAAATCATTTCCGGTGTACACCCTGAAAATGGATTTTTTAAGAAAATCCTTTACAGGTAATTGTGTGTTCTCCAGACTATTCAGGAGAGGTACAAAAACCTGAACCAATTGATCGACTCGTGAGTATTGGTCAATCTTATCTGAGCTTTCAAAAAAGATGAACTTAAAGCCTGGCAACAGCTCACTTATTTCGCGGTCGAGATCTCTGAAAGGAGGCCGGTTGCCCCATCTCAAACTGCCTCTCATACGATCGGTCAATTTCCCCCTGTTTCTAAGGGCTTCTTCCAAATGGTAAAGTACATGAACGAGAACCGCCCCCTCTTCAAACCTGAAGTGAAGATTTAAATCGGAGGGATCGATTTCATTCAACATTAAATTTAAGCCGACTGCATCCTCTTTTTTAATTGAAATTTCCGGAGCATTCACACCAAAGCCGATGGCTTCCGTCAACAATCCAATTTGATCCAGTGAAAAAGATTGCATCAATTCAAACTCTGAGGTATTCTGCAGGTGATGCAGTGGTGGGTGTAAATTTTTAGAGTCTTCCCGACGGTGAAGTGCCTGGCTTTCAATATTGCGATCCGGGTTCCATTTCAAATTCATCTATTATCATTTTTTTACAATATAAGAAAAAGCCATCACATTGGGTGTGTTACAAGGTTGAAGAAATACTCGATTGCACCCTGGCGATTATTCATCTTAGCCTGAAAGATCAAAACAGCTGAAGAAGATATTCTTTTTATCTCAACTTAATTTGTCCATTTCCTGCAGACTCTCTTCAATAATCCGCAGACGTTCTTTTCCGTCTCTCAATTTTTGTTTTTCTCTTTCAAGAACCTCATCCGGTGCATTATTCACAAACTTTTCATTGCTCAGTTTTTTATTGACACCGATCAAAAAACCTTCTGCTTGTTTTTTGTCCTTCAACAAGCGGTTTCTTTCTGCCTCGAGATCAATGTATTTGCCCGCATCAATAAAGTATTTTGTATTTCCGGAAAGGAAGCACATCCAGCCATCCGGATGTTCGCGAATCCCTTTAACATTTTCAACTTTGGCAAATTTTTCCAGAATACTACAGTGACCGTCTGATATCCATTCGGGCAATTTTTGCCCTTTGCTTTCGACAGCCAGTTCTAATTGTTCGGTAAAAGAAATTCCGTATTTATTTCTGATTTCTCTCACCTTTGATACCAGAGATTTCAAAATCTCCATTTGCGAAATGGCTTCCTCATTGACCTCTGATGTTTTGGGAAAAGGGGCTACAATACAATCGTCGCCTTCATCTCTTTCCCTGATTTGATGCCAGATTTCTTCGGTTACAAATGGCATAAAGGGATGTAAAACAATCATCAATTTCTCGAAATACTCC
>SKYC01000330.1 GCA_007128085.1 Saprospiraceae bacterium
CTGGATAATGCGTGGATTTTCTTGTGTTGTTCCCGCTGCAGTCCGGTCAATTCAATGACTTCAGAAATTCTTTTTCTCTTATTTTTAATGCCGTAAAAACCGGCACAGATGTTTAAGAATTCCACAACATACATTTCGTGATACAGGGGGTTGTGTTCGGGAAGATAGCCCAGTTTCCTCCTCACATCAAGGCTGTTCTCCACTGTATTCATACCGCAAACTTCAGCCACTCCTTCATCCTGAGAGATAAAGCAACACAGGATTTTCATGGTGGTGGACTTGCCCGCGCCATTTGGGCCCAAAAAACCGACGACCTCACCCTTGTTCACTTCAAAAGTAACGCTGTCGAGCGCCTTTTGAGGGCCGTATATTTTGGTCAGGTTTTGTACGGATATGGACATATCAGTTGGTAAATTATTGGGTTTATGATTTTTTTTCCATGGGCAACATCAGAGAGAACGCCTCAAGTGCCTCTTCTATTTTAAAAGCTTCCTCGACCCTTTGCTCGCCAATTTGTTCGCGTCTCAAATCGTACAAATAGCCACCCACGCCCAGTGCTTCACCGAAATCGTTGGCAAAGCTGCGGACGTATGTCCCCTTGGAACACCTCATCCTGAATTTAACAAAAGGCGGGGTGTATTCGAGGATTTCCAGCTCCTTTATGTGAACGGGGCGCTCGGCTATTTCCGTGGTCTCTCCGCGCCGGGCCATTTTGTAAAGCGCGGTCCCTTCTTTTTTTATGGCCGAAAAAATCGGTGGTTTTTGAAAGAATTCACCTGTAAAATCAGGGACAGCAGCTAAAACAGCTTCCTCATTTAAATGAGAGATGGAAATCACTTCGGTTTCCTCTGTTTCGCGGTCGTAAGAAGCGGTGGTCGATCCGAGTTTAATGGTTCCGCTGTAGATTTTGTCTTTATTCATCCAGTGGTCGAGGATTTTTGTGCCCTTCCCGACTCCTACGATGACAAGACCGGTGGCCAGGGGATCCAGGGTTCCGGCATGGCCGACTTTCAACTTTTTGAGTTTCCATTGATATCTGAGGTGAAACCTGATTTTGTTTACGAGGTCAAAAGAAGTCCACTCAAGTGGTTTGTCAAGAGATACCGTAAATCCGGGATGGGGATCCAATTGCTGGAAATCGTCATTTTTAGTCAGGTGATTCATATTCAAAAAACGGTATTGTAAAGAATCAGAGAAATTCCGATGACCAGGCAGTAAATTCCAAACCATTTCAGGTTGGCGCTTTTTACGAGGGCAATCATCCATTTACAGGCGACGACACCGGTGATAAAAGCAGCAATAAATCCCACGGTCAGGCTGATGCCACTCTCCATTAAAACGTAATTGCCCTGAATCATTTCCCGAACATCCAATATTCCTTTTCCCAGTATCAGTGGGAGTACGATCAAAAAAGAAAAGCGGGCGGCTTCTTCGCGTTTGATGTTAAAAATAAGCGCGGTGCAGATGGTGGAGCCGGATCTGGAAATTCCGGGAAGGAGTGCAAAAGCCTGTGCCAGTCCGATAATGATGGAGTCTTTGTAAGAAACTTCGCGGTGGTTTCTTTTGATCGAATCGGCGATAAAAAGCAAAGCCGCAGTAATCAACAGCATAAAACCAACCAGGAGGAGTTTTCCATCAAAGAGAACGGCCATTTTGTCTTCGAAAAAAAAACCGATGAATGCGGCGGGCACCATGGTAATGGCAATTTTGAAGAAGTACGGAAGCGAACCCTTTTGGGTATCTAAGGAAAAATCTCTTATCAGGGATGCAATTTCTTTTCTGAATACCACCACAGTACTGAGGGCTGTAGCCACGTGAAGCGCAACGGTCATGGCCAGACTTTCCTCGGCGAGACTTTCATCTCCGAGCAGAAATTTGGTGATTTCCAGGTGTCCACTACTGCTGACCGGCAAAAACTCTGTGAGTCCTTGTACTATGCCGAGTATAAGGCTTTGAAGAATTTCTGACATTCGAAAGTCTTATTTCTTAAAGATGGCGTAAATCTGAAGACAAAAACCAATGAGCATCAACAGCGGAGCAATGGTGATTCTTCTGTGACTGTAGATCAGGCTCTCGTCCCATACATCCGGAGATGGCATATCTCCTCCCAGCATGAGAATTAAGCCGAGTACAATGAAGCCAATTCCAATGAGCATCCATTTGAAGTTCACCTTACCGAAAAGCATGGGCTCTTTGGCTTCGGGTTTTCTTCCGGTTCGCTTGGTGTATTTGCGTTTGCCCGCGACCTTTTTCTTAGGGATTACAATTTTACGCCCGGTATTTTTATCTGCTGCCATTTTCAGTGGTAATTGGAAAACACAAATTTAATACATAACTCCATGCCGCCAAAATATTAGAGCTTTTTTAATATAAGAGTGGGCTGAAATATTTGGAACGGAAGGCCGGGTCTAATTTTTGGAAAGGCTCCTCTGTGGCTTTTTTTGATTCCTACCAGATTAACTATACACTGAAGAACTTTTTATCAATTGTTATCTACTGGCATTCCTCGTTCGGGTTTGACTAAGAACCCCGGTACGCTAAATTACAGGGAAGGTGAGGAATAACGATTAAGGATCACCGATTAACGATTTTAGAATGATTTCGATGGTTGATTTTGCTGCACTTTATCTTTTATTATGCAGTTTCCGGCTTGTCTCTTAACCAATTAATAACTTCTAAAATCAGCATTCGGTATTCAGTGTTCGTTATTCACTTTTTTTAAAATCAATCGGTGGTCATTCTATTTGCCTCACATATAAGAAGGTCTGTTGTACCGTCATCTTTTTAAACCAGCATTTATGTTGAGACTATTAAATCCCAAAATCCTCAGGTTTTGAAGTCCTTATTGCCCCTCTCCACACCGGACAACTCGAATCAACGGAAGCTTTTTAAAGCCGGTTCAACCTGAATATTGATACTTAAGTAAATATAGCTCACCCGACAAACTAAAAAAATCCTGTGCAGTAGGTACCACACAGGATTCAAGCAAAAAAAGTTAAAATACTTACCGTCTACCTCAATATTTCTTCTTCTTTCCGTCGTGCTGAACAACAATAAACGCATCTGAATAGCCACTGTTAATAGCCTTGAGGCGGACGTCTTCTACCTCCTCAATTTTGGAGAAACTGCCTATGTAAAAAACCGTAAATTCTCCGGTGGA
>SKYC01000364.1 GCA_007128085.1 Saprospiraceae bacterium
ATATTGCAATCTCCGGGCATTGCAGGGGGCATCACCAGTTCTATTTTCAGGGGATTGAGAGACCACAATCCGGACATAAACTTCAAGGATGCAGGAATTTTTGATCACCCAAACCCTCATATTACACCTCATGGCAATCGCTATTTTATCACCTATGAGAAAGAGTTTGATCCCGAAACCAATAGCTGTATCGTAACCCTGCGCGTATACGACGGCATGCCCTACGATCCAACCAGAGATCCACAATTGACGGTAAAAGCCAGTGCCAGTTTCGGGGACCCCCGGCACGACGGATGGGGAGAAGTGGACTCTGAGGGTTTGTGCTATCACCTTGCGGGACAAAGGGCTACCAGAAAATTAGTGGATTCCGGACTTTTTGATGAGGGGTTTGAAGACGAATGTCCTGACCATCTGGTTTATGACCCCGAAACTGGAATGTATTACGACCCCAACCAATAGTCAGAAATAAGAATTGCTAGGGAGTATTGAGTTCCGAGCTTTTGAAAAGTGAGATGTACACCCACTTTCAAACGCTCAACCCAGACGCAGGTGCCATTTCAATGAGTGTGTAATCCAGGTTTTTAAACCAGTCGAGGGTGTGTTCGTGACAACTGAATAGAATCACCTGCCTGTTTTTGGCAAAGCGAACCAACTCTGTTGCTGTATTCAATGCGCGATCTTTGTCGAAGTTGACCAATATGTCGTCCAAAATGACGGGCAGTGGTTCGGCGTGCGTCTCGTACTCTTTGATCAAACCCATGCGCAAGGCCAACAACAATTGTTCGCGCGTTCCTCTGCTCAACTCCCCTACTGCTTTGGCTCTGGAGTTCCGGTCGATGATCCGCACCTTATCCGCCTCGCCCAAAACCACTTTGAGATGCTGGTAGGCGCCCTCAGTTATCCGTCCGAATATTTCCTGAGAGTGTTGCAACACTTGTGGCTGTCTTTCCTCTTCGTACTTCTGCTTGCAATCTCCCACCACCCGTCGAGCCAGTTGGAGGGTTATCCACTTTTCGTACGCATCGCGCATACGACCGTAAGCTGCCTCCAACTGAGAGTTGATCTCGGCATCTCTTCCCGGATCCAACAGTGATTTTTGTTGGGTTTCCATTCCTCCAATTTCCAGATTCGATTGTTCAATGCCTTCCTCTTTCTCTCCCACTTCTTGGCTGAGTTCATCGATTTCCCGCTCTACATCTACCTTATCGCGGTCCTCGACAAACGAAATGGCGTTTTCCAATTTGCCCCTGCCGGCTACGGCTTCTACTTTCTCCTCCAGGGCAACCAGCTCGTCCCGCTTTTTCAGGTAAGATCGCTGCCGGTCAAAAAACTCAACAAATCCCTCTTGATTTTCCACTCCTGCCGCACCGTACAGCTGCGCCATTTCTTCCTTCAACTCAAGGCGTTCCTGCCGGATCCGTGTTTCCTCTTTTTCCAATCGCCTCTTATCGGAAAGAAGTTCGTCTCTTTTGTTACAAAGGTTTGCTGTATCCTCCAATTGACGAATCAAAAGGTAGCCCTTTTCCTCCATCGACTGCCCTTCTCCGGTCTCATGATCCAATTCGGTCAATCTTTTTTCAAACTCCCCAATCGGCGCGTTCAGGTCGTTCCTTTGATCCTCGGCCTGCTTTTTTCGATCGTACAGTTCTCTGATTCTCTCAATTTCAGACAACAGATCGGGGCTGTCTCCCAAAGCCATTTCTCCCGGCAACCCTTTCTCAAGCAAGGTCTCCCTCCAATCAGATAGTAGTTTTTCTCTCTTCCCCCGCGAGTTCTCCAATCGATTTTCCAGGTCCTTTTTCTGTTCTTGCTGCTGCTTTATTTCGAGCCCCAGTTTGTTCAATTCCTTTTTACCCTCATCGTATTTACGCATATCTTCGGAAATTCGATTTATCTCCGCTTGCAGTGCAGAGGGACTCTCACTTTCCTCCACTTTACTCTTACCACCCATCAGCAACCAGAGGGACATAAAGATGACTGCGAGCCCGGTCGCGAGGGCAAAAAGTGCCGGGAAGAACATTTCTCCCATCAAAAAAACACCCAAAACATTCATAATAACTCCCAGGCCCAGCAATGCAAAATAGACGCCTTTGGATTGCCCGCGATTTTCAACAGAAGCACGGTCAATTATTTTTTTTAATTTCACTTCAAGATCACTCCTGAGCTTCATGTGCTCTTCTCTCTCCGCTTCATTGCTCAGCGATCCCGCACTTACCTCCTCATTTTGGTTCTCCACCCTCACCATCAGTCCGGCAATATCCCGCTCTGCTTTTTCCAGCTGTCCCTCGATGACCGCCCGTTCCCGATCGAGTTCCTCTATCTGCTTGATGAAAGCCCTCGCCCTCGACTTCAATGGATGAATTCCGCTCAGCTGCAAAAGGGCATTCAGTTCGTATCCCTCTCCCAATCTCTCGATTTTCCCATTTAAATCGCCGGTCAATTTACTGATTTCACGGCTCAACTTTTCTCTTTGACTCACTCTCTCCCGATACACTTCAATCTGAGTTTTTAAAAAATTCAAATCGGAGATTCGGGATTCCATATCGGCATCAATTTTCAACACCTCCAATTCTCTGCGCTTGCCCTCCAGCTCAGTCTGTATCCCGGTGTGTTGTTGCTTCAGGCCTTCGAGTCTATCCTTTTTCTTCTTGTAGTCTTCAAAGTAATCCTCCGGTAGTACCAAAGAGGGTTTTACTTCCCGGGTTTCCCGTCGCAACCGCTGAATGGCGAGAACGTCGGAATAAACGGACATGTAATTCTCCAGTGCTTTGAGCTCTCGTTCTCGTTCTACCATTGACTTTTTCAGGCGATCTCTATCGGCTTTCTTCTCCTCGATTTCGCGATGTAACCGATCGTAATCGGCCACCTTGCCCGCTACCTCTAATTTCTTTTTTGTCAGTTCATCTATCTCATGAGCCAGCTTAATAAAAACTTGTTTTTGCCCACCTTTTAAAAAAAACTCTTCTGCCTCCGTTCTCAGCTTTTTTTCAAAAGCGCCAAAATCCACTCCCGACAAACCCATCCCCAAACTGTAAATCTTATCGTCCATACCGGATTCATTCAGGGAAGAGAGCCCTACCAATTCGTCCAGCGTAATGGCGTAAATGTTTTTAAACAAATTCTCCTCCGCACCGCTGACCAGACTTCTGAACTCCC
>SKYC01000282.1 GCA_007128085.1 Saprospiraceae bacterium
CATATTGCTGCCTTTGAGAGCCCTTCGATTAACTCAGGGACCACCTCATGCAGCGGATAGCTGAGCCCGGTAATAAATCTCCGGTGGCTGAGGCTCTCGAAGCCACTGGATATTTGATGGTTAATTGCAGCCTTCGAGAACCTCAAGAAAGGGTTTGTAAAGATTTTTTTTGCAGCATTATAGAGCCCTTCGGTAATACTCAGCAACCACCTCAGGGCATACGGTTTTAGGTGTTGGTTTTATCGTTGCCTTCGAGTTTCTCATGAAACGAATTGCCGGTGGCTGAGGCTCTCAAAGCCACCATATATCTTATCTATTCCCATAATCAATTCAAAAGTCGAAAGTCGAATTTCGAAAGTGCAGTTTGTAGTTTGCAGTAGGCAGTTTGGGGCACAACAACTGGTTGGTGGTGAGAATGGTTTACAGCAGAGGGAGTTTACCACGCCTTGTCGTGGCGGTGAACGCTGAGAAGGCGCGGAGGGAAGTTGAAAAGTATGCAGTTTGTATTTTGAAGAAGCCAGAAGCCCTTTACATCTGTGTTTTACATTCACTTTATTTTTGAGCTTCAATGTGTGCTTCCACCCTAATTAAAGGAACGGATCTCGATGATATATTTACCCAATCCAAATGCTTTCCATGCATCCAATAAGAAACCCTTCGCCTGTCCCAAAGTCGAACCCGGGTCATGCCTAACCTATATTCCTCATAGGAGTTTTCAAACTCCAAAGCGTTCCTATCAAAACTCATCGTAATTAATTCTATAGCCACCAGGAAGTCTGTGCCGGGTAAGGGAACATCGTATTCCTTTAGGTCTAAGGTATACCATCCCGCTTCCCGGGGTTCTATCATCACCGTTTCTCTCAATAAATCGACATCGGGCTCTCCTTTATCATTGATGCCAACTATCCTCAGACGAAAATGGTGATAATCGGTTTGACTGCCGACCTGAGAAAAATAAAACGCCACTGAACTGATAATGCCTGATTCCTGATTGCGGAAGGAAGTCCCCATTTTGTAGGACCGATTTTGTTTGTAGAGGAAATACAATGGACGGGTACTGAGCCTTCTTTTATTCATTGCGAAGGTTTTAGAAACTAATTGACTTTCAGATATGTGAATTTCCGGTAAATCATAGGGTTTTGGGGTCATTCCAATCTCCCAAAATACGGCATCACCGTATTCCCCAATAATAATGGATGTATCTCTGTACCCCAATGATTGTAATATAAAGGTGCCTTCACTTTGCGGTAAAACAAACAAGCCTTCCTTATCTGTAATGGCGAAAATGCCCCCTTCTTCAGCCATGAGTACTATGCCGGCCAGTGGTTTGTCGGTTTTTAAGTCGTAAACCTTACCGGAAGTTTGACCATTGGAATGGAATGTTACTAAAAAAAACAGGAGGACGATAAAAAGTATTCGCATAAAATTGGATTTAGTACCTCAAAACAAATTTAAAAATCACTGTAAGTTACTATGATTTGTACATTATTCCAAAAGGATCCTTTCCTGGAAATGGAAAATTGAGTCATGCCATTTTTGACAGAAAAAATCCACCGACCTAAAGTGGAGATGTTGACAATAATTTAATGGATCAATAGGAAGGGATAGGACAAATAGAAAGGCGTATAAATAATTAAATCCCTATATTTGGGTTTTAAAATGAAATATAAAAAATGAAGCTAAAATCCACTCGGCTTGTCGGCCGCTGGTTATCAGTCTTAGTCATTTCCCTGTTTCTTACTCTGCAGATTCAGGCTCAACGCCAACAATTCGAATTGGCTTGTATCGCTTTTTACAATGTGGAAAACTTGTTTGACACCATTAACGAGCCGGGTAAAATGGATCTCGATTATACGCCCGAAGGTCGGTATTTGTGGGATACCGAAAAATACAAGGACAAATTGATGAAACTCGCCGATGTCATTTCGGTGCTCGGAACAGAAATGACCCCGCTGGGGGCCTCGGTGGTCGGTTTGGCAGAGGTGGAAAACAGAAGGGTGCTGGAAGATCTGGCAGCTCAACCACAGTTAGCCGAACGAAATTATCAGATAGTGCATTATGAATCCCCTGATTTCCGAGGCATCGACAATGCGTTGTTCTACAATCCGGATCACTTTGAATACATCTCCTCAAGAGCACTGCCCTTTGAACTGGAGAGAGATGACGGCAGTATGGAACGCATTCGGGAGGTTTTACTGGTTACCGGAAAACTCATGGGCGAAAAAGTGCACATCATGGTCAATCACTGGCCCAGTCGACGCGGTGGAGAAGAGGCCACACGGTACAAACGGATTCACGGCGCTAAAATCAACAGGGGGATTGTAGACAGTCTGAAGCAAGTCGACCCCCATACAAAAATTGTGGTTATGGGCGACTTCAATGACGACCCTGTAAACCACAGCATAACTAGGTATTTAAAAGCCATTGGTAGTACGGATAAAATGGAGCCCCATCATATGTACAACCCGTATTACGATGCTTTTCAAAGGGGCCTGGGCACCAATGCCTGGAGAGATTCCTGGAGTTTGTTCGACCAAATTATACTCTCCTATGGCCTGGTAAAAGAAAGGGGTGAGGGATGGAGGTATTACAAATCCGAAATTTACAACGATCGCAAACTGGTGCAGCGCACGGGCCGATACGCCGGTTATCCGTACCGCAGTTTTGCGGGAGGTCAGTACATCGGTGGGTACAGCGACCATTTTCCGGTTTTTGTCTACCTGGTGCGACCGGTATCCAACTGATGCTAAACCACGCATTGTATTGACTTTTTCCCGTCGAGGACCATTAATTCACTAAATTAAAAAAAAGATTTAATGGAGCAAGAAGAAACCATACAGCTAACCGATGAATTTCACGAGGCCATAGACCTCATTGAAAACTCAGGTGAAAAACCCGTTTTTATTACCGGTAGCGCGGGTACGGGCAAGAGTACTTTACTTAAACTCTACCGCGTCAGCTGCCCCGATCGACTCGTATGTCTCGCTCCAACCGGTGTAGCTGCACTCAATATAGGTGGGCAAACCATACACTCCTTTTTTGCCTTTCCTCCTCAGTTGATCCGGGAGGGAGAGTTTAAAATCTGGAAGAACAAACGGCTGATAAAAAAGCTGGAGGTACTGATTATCGACGAGATATCCATGGTGCGAGC
>SKYC01000286.1 GCA_007128085.1 Saprospiraceae bacterium
TAATTCCTTTCCCGCCATTGGATCTTATTCCATAGCTGCCGCAGACAACGAACTCGTACTCGTAATGGGTGGAAGCACAGTAGGGACTACTCTTGAAAAAGAGTATACCGGGCCAACTTTACAGGAAGACGATTTCAACAATAACTTATATGTTTTGGATTTTGGCAGCGGAGAGCAGTGGTCTTTTGATTTGAATCAACTGTCCGATGACTTATCCGCTCCCCTTCAATCGGTGGGTCAGCAGTAGTATTTTGACCACTCAACAGGCCATTTGTATGTTGTGGGTTGGTTTGGCTGGAATTCAAATAACGGGAACGTAGACATTTACGACCAACTGATAAGGGTGGAAGTAAATCCACTTATCAAAGCGGTTAAAAAGGATGCTTCCGTGGCTGAAATTGAAGAACTGTTTGAGTGGACCCGTGATGAGCGATTGGCCGTAGCAGGAGGGCAGTTGCTTCGATTAAACGATCATTTTTTTCTGATCATGGGGCAGAGCATGCAGGAAAAAGAGGGCGATAACCATGAAGGTGAACGGGCACATTCTATAAAATACACCGAAGAAATCAGATCATTTACCATCGACGAAGAGGAATTTGCTATCTCCGATTACAACAGCTCGACCAATACCGAATTCGACCGGCCTTTTCACCGGAAAAATTTCCATGGAATTGTCGATATCCACCCGCAAACAGGTAACGAAATTATCGGTATTTACGGAGGGGGATTCCCCCCGGGCGAAATCGATCTATACTCTTACCCCATTCATATCTTTGGGCCTCACAATATCACTCTGGAAAGAGCCATGGAGCAAAATTTTTCACAATACCAGAGTCCGGTCATTTCTGTTTTTGACGAATTGGGCGAAGAGGCGATCGTCCATCACAGCTTTTTTGGGGGAATTGGCCGATACTATTACTCGCAAAGCGATTCCCAAAAAAAGTCTTACGAGCTCGCTGCGGAAAGTGGAAAGAACCACGGGATGCCCTTCACCTCGGACATAAGCACCCTCCAAATCAAATCGGTAACCGGATCGGAGGAGTTCATTCACCCCCAACCCATACCCGACAACCGACTTTTGGGAATAGATGCCCGTTTTGTCCTGCATCCGAACCTAAAGGCGGGGGAACAAATTACCGAAAATGGAGTCCTGTTGCTTTCGGCTGTTGAAGAAGGAGATCGGAAATTGATCGGTTATATTTTCGGTGGTACAGAATCAGATGCACCCTTTCCGGAAGCCGTGGATGCAGAAACATGGGCGACCCATTCTCTTTTTAAGGTGTACCTCCAACACCGGCCTTCTGATGCAATACCGGCCGATCAGGGATTCAAAAGTGAACAAGACATTTCCGGAACAGAGTCCCTTACCACTGACTGAATTATGACTCCTCCTACCCTGTAATACACGCACCAAATCGGGGCGATCAGCAAATGACCTTTGTCATGGCAACTTCCATCGATGAGATCAATTGCCGGATTTAACATTAAAAAAATCTGACCTCCCCCATTTTTTGAAAGACAAAGCATACTTTTACACTGAGAAATTCCCCGAAATAAAATGGGTTTGGACAAACAAGATCGTCCGGACTCTTTTTTAATGGGTCGGTTAGTTTAACATAAACACACCTACCCTTTTTCTCTGTGAAAATTTTGACTCAACGTATGACAACCGAAGTAAAAAAACTCAATTACCATTCTCTACCTGTCTTTCTTTATCGCAACCGGGGGCTATTTGGCCTCCACTTAGCAACCATACTGAGTCTTTTGATGATTGCGATGAGCTATGGATGCAGCACCGAAAAACTTCAACCCAGTCAGGAGGAACGCACCTTCCATCTACTTTACCTGGAAAAAAGTGGCGATAGTCTGGATGTTTCGGATCGCGCCGAAAATGCCAGAACCATTGATTTGGTAGATGCCGATCAATTATTGTTTGTCCACTCCAGAGATACCGAGTCGGTATTGACTTATCGCCTGGCAGAAGCGGGGGTCATATCTTCTGCAGTGTATTTTCAAACATTCAATACGGAAAACTATCTGGGGACCAAAGATCAGAAAGCCAGGGGGCACGGTATATTTGTACGACCTGATGACCTGGGTAGGATGTGGTTGTTCAATCGAACGGAGGTCTGGGAGTTTGATTTGCCCAAAGCCGGCGACATAGAGGAGGTGCACTTTTCGGCACATAAAGATCTCTCGTCCATTGTTGCAAGAGGCCACGATATCGACTTTGATCTGGAGGGGAATCGCTTTTATGTAGATGACCGCGAGGATGAAAATATCTACCAGTTTGAATTGGCAACACCCTGGAGTATTGATTCTATGGAATTGACCTACACCCTGGATATTTCTACCAGGCACGAATCAGTCAGGGGGCTGGAGTTCAGTCCTGACGGGCAGTTTATGTATTTACTGGACACATCTCTGCGCGAAGTTCAGCAATTTCAACTGGCAGAGCCCTGGGAAATCCGCGGTGCAGAACTGATTCACACATTGAACCTGGAAATTGAAAATCCGAGGGGGTTTACCTGGAATGCCGACGGCAGCTCTGCCTATGTGATGGATGCCACCAGCTGTGTGATATATCAGTTCAATATTTCTGCTGTTGAAGATTGAATGGATTTTATCCTTTTTGTCTGGACCACTGATTTATTTGATTTCCGGATTTCTCTGATTTTTTTGGTGGAACTTCTTATTTACCATTCGTTTAGATTGAAATTTTTTAAACCTATCGAGTTGCTTTCCCTTTGCCACGCCAAGGCGTGGTAAACTCCCTTTGCCCCTTTGCGCCAACGAGTTAGGGACACGTGCGTGAAACTAAAAAAGACCAATATTAGGATTAAAGTAATAAAAACGTTGATTGAAAAACTACGGCTTCGAAATTTGTCCACTTTGTCTGAATCACTGATTTGCACTGATTACTGGATGACACGGATTTGTTGAGTGGCTCTTCAATCCTCCCTCATTGTCTGTGCCGCTGATTTATGTGATTTCCCGATTTCTCTTATTATTGAAGGGACTTCCTACTTACCATTCGGTTAGATTGAAATTTTTTTAACCTATCGAGTTGCTTTGCCTTTGCCACGCCAAGGCGTGGTAAACTCCCTTTGCGCCTTTGCGAGAAATAAAAGAA
>SKYC01000388.1 GCA_007128085.1 Saprospiraceae bacterium
AAAACACCATTAAACCCTTTTTGTTTGAAGACAGAGCGAAAGTTTACAGATATAAAAAATGGCAAATACTCCCGCGTGCATACTCCATCTACCCGAATTGTTTTCCAGACCATTTTTAAACTCTGTAAACTCCTGCCGGCCAGGGGGAAAAAACATACCAACGACCTGCCTAAGGGATAATGTGAATCCGGGTTTATAAAACGGCTGGGGGAATATGGATTCGGCCAACCACATTCCCATCTTTTTCTTAAATTTGCAGTTCGGAAAAAAGACAATCATGGAATTCAGAAAAGAAAAGGACAGTATCGGGTACGTAAATGTGCCCGCTGACAAATACTGGGGGGCTCAAACCCAGCGATCGATTGAAAATTTCAAAATAGGCGGGCAGAAAATGCCCATCGAAGTGATCAGGGCTTTTTCTGTTTTGAAAAGAGCTGCAGCAACGGCCAATGCAGACCTGGGTGCACTGGACAGGGAAAAAGCTCATCTCATACATAAAGTCTGCGATGAAATCTCCGGAGGAAAACTGGATGATCAGTTTCCCCTCGTCGTGTGGCAAACCGGTTCGGGTACTCAGAGCAACATGAATGTAAATGAAGTGATTGCCAACAGGGGCCACGTACTCCATGGTGGAAAACTAAGCGACGAGAAAAAAGCGCTGCATCCAAATGACGATGTCAACAAGTCACAGTCTTCCAACGACACCTTTCCTACGGCAATGAATATTGCCGCATACCGCACCATCGTGGAAAATACACTGCCCGGCCTGGAGCGACTCAAAAATACCATCCGGGAAAAGGAAGAGCAATACAACGACATTGTAAAAATAGGGCGCACTCATTTTATGGATGCCACACCGGTGACCGTAGGGCAAGAGTTGTCGGCTTTTGTCGCCCAGATCGGGCACGCGGAAAAAGCCATAAAAAACAGTTTGCAACACCTCTCTGAAATTTCACTCGGCGGAACGGCTGTCGGAACGGGCCTCAACACCCCGGAAGGATATGCCGACCGAGTGGCCGAACTGATTGCCGAACATACCGGCCTGCCCTTTGTCACCGCTCCCAATAAATTTGAATCCATGGCTGCCCACGATGCGATTGTAGAATGCCACGGCGCATTGAAAACTGCAGCTTGCTCACTGATGAAAATTGGAAACGACATCCGGATGCTGGCTTCAGGACCGAGGAGTGGTATAGGCGAATACCTCATTCCTGCCAATGAACCCGGCTCTTCCATAATGCCCGGAAAAGTTAATCCCACACAGGCCGAAGCACTGACCATGGCGATGGCTCAGGTCGTGGGCAATGATGTGGCAGTGAATGTAGGCGGGATGAACGGACATTTTCAATTAAATGTTTTCAAACCGATGATGATATTCAACCTCCTCTTCTCCGCTCGTCTGATTGGCGATGCCTGTGTGAGTTTTGCCGAAAACTGCATCGATGGTTTACAACCCAACAAAGACAGGATTCAAATGCAGCTGGACAACAGCCTTATGCTTGTGACGGCACTCAATGTGCACATAGGTTACGACAAAGCGGCGGAAATTGCAAAAAAAGCCTATGCCGAAAACACCACCTTGAAACAAGCCGCTTTGGAGCTGAAGTACCTCACTGAACAACAGTTTGACGAATGGGTAAGGCCGGAAAAAATGGTGTAGCTTTTAAGGCACTGCCCGGATTAACCAACGGCCGGGTTATTTTCTAAAAAATAAGACTTGCTCTTACTTGTTATTTAGCAAAGATGACTTATCTTTGCGCTCCATTTCAATATTCGTGCTTTATGTCGAGCTTGCGAGAATATATCATACCGATCAAAGGATTGGTTAAGGAGAAGTACAGAATGGAATTTGAGTTGACTGATTGGTTTTTTTCCAACTTTCAAAACAGCCCCATTCAAAAGGCAGACCTGAGTGTTTCGGTGAATTTAGAAAAAAAGCCGACGCTGATGCTCTTTGAATTTGAGGTGGAAGGTCGAATCGGTTGCAATTGCGACCGTTGTCTGGCGGACATTATGTTGCCGGTCAATAGTCGGTTTGAACTGATGGTAAAACTGGATCATCAGGGCGATGAAAAGGAAGGAGACCATGAATTTATCATCATAAATGCAGAGGAGTCGCAGTTCGATCTATCCCCTTTTCTCTATGAATACGCCGTTTTGAGCTTACCCATGAAAAAGACCTACGATTGCGAAATGGAAAAACCCAAGCCCTGCAATGAAAAAGTATTAGAACGATTGCAAGGCAAAAACAAAAGTGAAGAAAGCGATTCCGGAATGGAAAACATCTGGGACAAAATAAAAAGAGATTTAAAAAATTAATTAACCGAAAAATTTGGTGTCATGGCGCATCCCAAGAGTAGAATATCCAAGCAGAGAAAAAGGAAGAGAAGAACTCACTACAAAGCTTCTTCTCAGCAAATTGCTACCTGCCCCAATACAGGTGAGTCTCATTTGTACCACAGAGCCTATTGGCACGAAGGTGCTATGTACTACAAGGGCAGGGTGGTCATTGCGGCCTTCAGCGAAGAGGACTTAGAAGAGTAAATTCTGCGATTCGGGTTTCCCGCTGTATCTGCGACTTCGAGTCCGAGGGCTTTCAAGTCTAAATCGGACTCCGATTCCAGATCGCAATTCGACCTGAGTGGTGATTTGATTATTCCGGTCGCTACATTGCCCACAAGGTAAAAAAGCCTTTGACTCTCGGGAACTCCCCATTGCAATAAATACTGGCGACCTTTTTCATTTTCTTTTTTTGCGCCTGCCAGCCATTGGTACAGTAAAAATATAGCAATTGAAACGTGCATGAACTTTTTAATCAAAACTTACACGAAGTGGTATGGTTAAAATAAGTCCTATGCGAGTTCCTGGATGCACTCAAATTTTTTACCTATTTTGGCTATGATTTAAATCTTTGTGGTTTTAAGAAATTCACAGGGCAAAAAACTTAGGTTGATGAAACGGTCCATGACCGTGAGATTTACTGCCGGACACAAAGGTGAACGAACGTTCCCTGAGGGTGACTGACCGATCCCGTCAGGGTGAATGTCCTGGGGACATTCAAGGGAAGGAACCTCGAAGAGGGCGGGTTGGCCAGTCCAGTGGACATTCAAGGGAGTGAACCTCGAAGAGGGTG
>SKYC01000397.1 GCA_007128085.1 Saprospiraceae bacterium
AAGAAAATATCAGATGCCATCAGTCCCCTGGCACCGGTAATCCTCTTTCCTAAAGGAAGCTGGTACGCACTGGAAGATTTGTCAAAAACTTCTGCCTCAGCTATCGGGATTGACTGGTGCATAAGGCCTCAGTTGGCCAGACAGCTCACCAATAACCAAATCGTACTACAGGGTAATTTTGACCCGAATAAATTACTGATGCCCATACCCGAAATTGAAAGAGAAGTGAAGCGGATGATCGATGAATTTGGAGTTCAGCGATATGTGGCCAATCTCGGGCATGGAATAATGCCTCACATTCCGGTTGACCACGCCAAAGCCTTTGTCAATGCGGTAAAAAATTACCGGTCGTAAAATAGGACTATGAAGAGTTTCAAAAAGGATTTCACTCGCTTTATACACCATCTCCAGGACGATATCTGTCAAAAGTTGGAAGCCGTAGATGGGAAAGCAGAATTCAAAGAGGACCGCTGGAGCAGACAGGGTGGGGGTGGAGGTAAAACGCGCATCATTGAGCGGGGCAATGTATTTGAAAAGGGAGGCGTCAATACCTCCGAAGTTCACGGCGAATTGCCCGTGTCTATGCAACGCTACCTGGAAGTAGATTCCGGCGACTTTTTTGCCTGTGGAATTTCATTGGTGATTCACCCTATCAGTCCTATGATTCCCACGGTTCACGCCAACTTTCGGTATTTTGAACTGTACAATGGGGAAGGCCGGTTAACAGATTGCTGGTTTGGTGGAGGAGCGGATTTGACCCCTTACTACCTTTTCGAAGAGGATGCCGTACATTTTCACAGAGTACAAAAAGAAGTGTGCGATCGTTTCGACTCATCGCTGTATCCCACCTTCAAAAAAGAATGCGACCATTATTTTTACAATCATCACCGATGTGAAGCCCGGGGTATAGGTGGCTTGTTCTTTGACCGACTGCGAGAAACGGATGAACGCCCGGATGGGTTTTGGTATGATTTTACCACCTCATTGGGTAAAGTCTTTACAGATACTTATATTCCCATCGTTACAGAGAAAAAAGATCTGGACTACACCCCTAAACAGAAATACTGGCAGGAAATACGGAGGGGTCGGTATGTCGAATTTAACCTGATTCACGACAAGGGAACCCTTTTTGGCTTAAAAACCAAAGGGAGAATTGAGTCCATTCTGATGAGCCTGCCTTCCGTAGTGCGATGGGATTACGACTTCCAGCCGGAAAAGGGCAGTGAGGAGGAAAAACTACTCGATGTTTTAAAACAGCCCAAAGACTGGGTTTAAACAAAAAAATTAAACGCATGAAAATCAGGCCCCGAATACTCAGACAATCCGAAGCGCTCAGGGATATGGTGGCAGAAACCATTCTCACGCCTGCCGATTTTATAGCACCGCTTTTTGTGGTGGAAGGAGAAGGTATAGAAGAGGAAATTTCCTCCTTGCCGGGATATTTCCGAAGAAGTCTCGATCTAACGATCCGGGAGGTCGAACTCCTGTGGAGCATGGGAGTCAAGAGTGTCCTGATTTTTATAAAATGCAGAGATGAATTGAAAGACAACGAGGGAACAGAAGCTCTGAATCCCGATGGTTTAATGCAGCGGAGTATAAGAGCTGTAAAGCAGGCTGTCCCGAAGATGTGTGTGATGACCGATGTCGCTCTGGATCCCTTTTCATCTTACGGCCACGATGGCATCGTGGAAAACAATATCATAGTCAACGACAAAACCATAGAGGTGTTGGCTCAAATGTCGGTGAGTCACGCTGAGGCCGGTGCAGATTTTGTCGCTCCGAGTGACATGATGGACGGTAGGGTCAACGCCATAAGAATGGCTCTTGAAGCCAATGAATTTGCAAATACCGGCATCATGAGTTACAGTGCCAAATACGCTTCCTGTTTTTACGGACCATTTAGAGATGCACTGGACTCTGCTCCCGGATTCGGCGACAAAAAAACCTATCAGATGAATCCCGCCAACAGACTTGAGGCCCTCAGGGAAAGCCTGCTGGATGTTGAAGAAGGAGCCGATATGGTGATGGTTAAACCCGCACTCGCCTATCTGGATATTATCAGAGAAGTAAAAAACAGCGTTCAGGTGCCGGTCACGGCTTACCACGTGAGCGGTGAATATGCCATGATTAAGGCTGCGTCCATGCAGGGCTGGTTGGACGAAGAGCGAGCGATCCTGGAAACCACCCTGTCCATCAAAAGAGCAGGGGCAGATCTGATAGCCACTTATTTCGTCAAAGATTTAGTAAAATTAATAAGCTGATAATTATGAATTCTAATTCTAAAAGAGTCCTTTCAAAAAGTATAGATTTATTCGGCAGAGCAGCAAAAACCATTCCCGGTGGAGTGAATTCACCAGTTCGGGCCTTTAAAAGCGTCGGAGGCGATCCCATTTTTATGAAAAGTGCCAAAGGTGCCTATATGTATGATGAAGATGGCAACAACTATCTCGACTTCATCAATTCCTGGGGTCCCATGATACTTGGGCACTGCCATCCCAAAGTCGTAAAATCTATAAAAGATAAAGCCGCAGATGCCTTGTCATTCGGAGCACCTACAGAAGCCGAAGTAGCAATGGCTGAGTTGATCGTAAGCATGGTACCCGATTTGGATATGATAAGGCTGGTCAGCAGTGGCACGGAAGCCTGCATGAGCGCACTCAGATTGGCAAGGGGTTATACCGGCAAAAATAAATTCATAAAATTCGAAGGCTGCTATCACGGCCATGCCGATTCTTTTTTGGTAAAAGCGGGCAGTGGTTTGGCCACCTTTGATATACAAACTGTACCCGGCGTAACTGCGGGAGCGGCCAATGATACATTGACTGCACCTTTCAATAAACTGGACGAAGTCGAACAACTATTGAACAAGCACAAAGACGAAGTTGCTGCCATTATTATCGAACCGGTAGCCGGCAATATGGGGTGTATCGTTCCGGAACCCGGTTTTCTGGAAGGTTTGAGAAAATTGTGTGACCAACATCGTTCAGTCTTAATTTTTGATGAAGTTATGACGGGTTTCCGGCTGGCACCGGGAGGTGCTCAACAGCGCTTGAATGTACAAGCCGACTTAGTCACCTATGGAAAGGTCATAGGAGGAGGCATGCCGGTGGGGGCA
>SKYC01000313.1 GCA_007128085.1 Saprospiraceae bacterium
AATTACAGCTGAAATCAGAATAAATTAAACTCAATTTGTAATCATAAATAGTTGAACGATAAAACCTTATAAAACTTTGCTTCCTGTTTTTTTTATGGGCGTGGCTATTTTTTCCTGTTGGTATTTTTACTTTAAACAAACTTTGCGTTAATTTGTAGTAACTTTAGTTTTTCCATGGTTCTCAGTGGCGGCAGTTGACCGTTTGTAAATATGACGTTAATCATTAACCGGGTTGAATTTTACATCAGCGGTTCTACAAAGGATTTAAAATTTTAAAAAATGAAGGTGCTTGAAAAAGTTAGGTTGGTGGTTTACCGGGTGCATGAAAAAGGACTGGAAGTCTTTTTGGTAGACTCCAATGCCGATAAAAAGGATGAATTTTTTACTTTGCCCGAGGGTGAAACGGTTTCTTCCTTTATGGAGGCTGTGAGTGACTCCGGTTTGAGAATGATTCAGCTGGATCCCGTGGTGCATCCCAATGGTTCCAGGGTTGCAGCTTATGCCATCGAGGGAGACTGGCACGATATCCCTTCAATCAGGGCATTGGTTAAAGAAGACTTGAAGCTGGTTAAAAATCGAATTAAAGACATTATCCCCGAGAAAAAACCCGGTGCTTACGTATTGATAAAAGATGCGTTTAAACGCGTATTGCCCTATGAGTATTCCATTCTGAAAGAGCTCAAAGAAATCCTCACTGAGAAAAACAGTGTTCAAAATATCTGATTCATTTCTACCTACCATCAATGTGAAAAGACTTCCCGTTTTAAAAAATACCCAATTCGATTTGCCCGGACAAAAAAGCCGATACACTGGAAAAGTCAGGGATGTTTACTTCTTTGAAGACAAGATTGCCTCAGTTGCCACAGACAGAATTTCTGCTTTTGACCACATTCTTCCCGCTGCCATTCCATACAAGGGGCAGGTGCTCAATCAACTCGCCGCTTATTTTTTGAATGCGTGTAAAGACATTGTGCCCGTTTGGCTTGAAAAAGTAATAGACCCCAATGTTTCTGTCGGAAAGAGGTGCCAACCCATAAAAATAGAAATGGTAATACGGGCTTACCTGGTGGGACATGCGTGGAGAGTTTATCGCAGCGGAAACCGGAAGTTGTGTGGTTCGACCATGCCGGATGGATTGAGAGAATCTGAGCCTTTTCCCTCTCCTCTGATTACACCGGCCGTTAAGGCTGACGAAGGGCACGATGAGGACATTTCTAAATCGGCGATTTTAGAAAAAAAATTGGTCGACCCCGATCTCTATGAGCAAATGGAATCCTATACTTACCAGCTTTTTAAAAGGGGAGTTGAAATGGCTGAAAAACGCGGGTTGATTTTGGTGGATACCAAATACGAATTTGGATTGTCTCCCGAAGGCGAATTGACGCTGATCGACGAAGTACATACGCCCGATAGCTCGCGGTATTTTTACGCCGGTGATTACGAAAAAAACCTCAGCAAGGGATTACCCCAGGACCATTTGAGTAAAGAATTTGTCAGAGAATGGTTGATGGAAAACGGTTTTCAGGGTTTGGAGGGGCAAATACTCCCGGAGATGACCCATGCCGTCGTGGAAGCTATTTCTCAAAGGTATATTGGCTTGTATGAAAAGTTAACAGGCACGAACTTTGAATTACCGACCACTGAGGATGCGGATATTCACCAAAGAGTCTATCAAAACATGTTGAACTGGGCGCGGGAAAATCGGGTTTAAAAAACACATGAAAACTTTCCTCATACCCCTTCTTCCATAGCTTCCACAGCCGGTAATGGACTTCCCTCAAGTAGGGTGAGCATGGCACCACCTCCGGTAGATAGATAACTCATGTTTTTCCCCAATCCGAATTTGTTTACAGCTGCGACTGAATCGCCTCCACCTATTAGAGAGTAGGCACCGACAGTGGTAGCAGCAGAAATCGATCGGGCTATTTCCAGGGTTCCGTTTTTGAAGGCGGGCATTTCAAATACGCCCATCGGTCCGTTCCAGAATAATGTCCGCGATTGTCGTATGATCTCACTAAAAGATTGAATGGTTTTTGGCCCAATGTCGAGGCCCATCTGATCATCCGGAATTTCTGAACTCTTAAACAACCGGGCTTCTGCTTCTGCAGAAAATTCGTCGGCGGTGAGTGTATCAAGGGGGAGGTGAACTTCGGTGCCTTTGTCCCGGGCTTTTTTCAAAATGGTTTTTACGTACGGAACTTTATCGGGTTCAGCTATGGACTTACCGATACGCCCCCCATTGGCGAGAATAAAGGTATACGCCATACCTCCACCAATGAGTAGGTGGTCCGCCCTTTCTATGAGCTTTTCGATCAGCAGTATTTTATCGGAAACTTTGGCGCCCCCCAGTACGACGGTGAAAGGTTTTTCGGGTGAATGGATGATTTTTTCGGCTTCGGTCAACTCTTTCTCCATCAAGAAGCCAAAGGCCTTTTTCGCGCGTGGAAAATACCGGGCGACTTGCGTGTTTGAGGCATGAGCCCGGTGTGCAGTACCGAATGCGTCGTTGATGAAAATATCACCCAATTGAGCCAATCGGTTTGCAAGGTCTTCAGAACCCGAACTTTCCCCTTCTTCAAAGCGTGTATTTTCAATCAAAAGAACTTCGCCACTTTTTAGGTCGCCGGCCATCTTTTTACTCAATTCCCCTCCGACATCACCGGCAAATTTCACCTCCTGCCCCAGCGCTTTTTCAAGTGCGGGTACGATTTGCTTTAAGCTGTATTTTCCGACTTGAATGCGGCCATCTTCTGTTTTTTCTTTTTGAGGCCGGCCCAGGTGACTCATTAATACAACTGCTCCACCGTTTTTCAATACGTGCTGAATGCTTGGCAGACTAGCCATTATTCTGGAATCATCGCGCACAGAACCATCTTTTAATGGAACATTGAGATCCGCGCGGATTAAAGCAGTTTTTCCCTTGAAATTTATTTGATCTATTTTTGCCATAATTGAGTGGTTTTTCCGGTGGCAAAAATAGCTGAAAACTGTTTGATTTCATAATGGTGTTGTTTTGGTGCTGTGGTTTGAAGAAAAGGACTTCATTGCAATCCCTTTAAAAGAGACGTGTAGAACTGTCGGAGAATGGAATCATTTAATTCAAAGAAAAAATT
>SKYC01000193.1 GCA_007128085.1 Saprospiraceae bacterium
CCCTGACAGCAAAGGTTATCGGGTTAGCCCGGAAGTATTTCCTGGCGTCGGCCGTCACGGCATTGAAATCGTAACCTCCAAAATATCGATCGTACCCCAGTCGATACCGATACCCTCTCAATGGCGAAGTCATTCCAAAATAGGAATTATCCCCCACAAGGGCTCCCCCCACATTGTGGGTAAATGCCTTTTTAATTAAAGTGTTTCCGATAACCAGATCTCCGTCAATGGGAATTCGCTCTCTTTCTCTGCCGAGAAAAAAACCGTCTAAACTGTAGTAATCCGTATATCGGTCCAGTCTAAAAAAGCGATAACTGCTTCCGACCTGAGCTTCTACTCTCGTTGTGATATTAAACGGATAGGAAGCCATGAAGGACAGTTGCTGTTCAAAAATCCGGAGCAAATCCGTGCGTATGACGGGAACCAATGTTTCAGTTCCCGGCAAAATGGCCTGATCAAAGGAGGAGAAACCGGTGCGATACGGTATGTGCGATAAACTAACTCCCCAGTTGATCCTGCTCTCTCGGTTGAGGTACATGGCAGACAGACCGAGGTCGTATATTTCCCCATTTAAAAACAAGGTGGTGTACAACTGGTGGTCTCCCAATATATCGGAAAACAAGAGCTGAACGCCTCCACCCATCATCATTCCGCTGCCCATGGTTCCGGATCCAACCCCTACCCCCATAGATTGGGAGGCGGCAATTAAAGAAAATTTGTGATCGTATGGAATTTCCTGATAGTCCAGTGTATCGGGGAATTCATCTACAGAAATACGACCCAGTCCGCCATCCGACAATTCTTCCGCCACTTTGCCCACAACCGGTAATTGACCGGCAATACGCTGGTCGACATCCATCGGATCGACCGGAATTTTTCTAAAGGCATCACTCCTCGCAGAGTAGATATTGTAATTGCCCTCTTCAAATACCGTGTACATCACCCGGTCTATTCTCCTCGACAGCGATATGGCGGGAGAAAAAGACGTTATTCCACTGACACCCGTTGCTATTTTGGTCTGCTGAAATACGGAATCTGCCTCCATATTGTACATGTACAAATCCCGAAACCCGTCCCTGTCAGATAAAAACCACACGTTGCCCTCCGGATCGAATACGGGATTGAAGTTGTCCGCTCCGGGAAAAATATTGAGATCGCGTACACTCATATCCTCCATGTCCAAGACCGCTATATTGTGCATCCACTTCCCCCCTTCCATTCCCTGTTGTATACTCACTCTGTCGGTTGTTGCGGCAATTTTGCTTCCGTCCGCGGACCAATTGGGAAGCAGGTAAGAATAATCGTCATTGGTGATGTTTCTCAGTTCGTCTGTCCGCATATTGTATAAAAACAAATCGGGCCGTCCGTCCACCAAACCACCTACTGCAATAACATCTCCATTGGGTGACCAGGCGGGATTACTAAAAAAAGCCAAACCGGGTATTTCGTACTCCCCTGTTCTGCGCCCGGTCTCTACATCCACAGTAAACAGCCGGTTTTTACCCTGCTTAAATCCAACATAGGCAAAAGTTCTACTGTCGGGGGACCAGGTGCCCGTCGATTCGATGACATCCATGTGGTCTATATCAGAAGACCTCGCTGAACTGGCAAGCCTTCGAACGACACTTCCATCTCTCGTATCGGCCAGAAAAAAATCAATGGTAAATAAATCCCGTTCCGAAAGAAAAACAACGTATCGGCCGTTCGGACTGACCGCAGGTGAGACATTCATCATTCCGGCTTCGTCCTCTGAGATCAATTTCCGTCCCGTGGCTCCAAAATCACCCTCACCCAAGACAGTTCCGTAATATTCCTTGACCGACTTTTGAAACTCCTCTGAAACTTCCTCCATACTCCTGTTCAAAACCCTTGGAAATGCCTCTCTCATTCCCAATTCTGCAATGGCCATAAACAGGGGGTGAATAACGGCATCGCCATAGGTGCCGGTCAGAAAAGCCCAAAATGCCTGACCGTAGCGATAGGGAAAATACTTCGGTCGGTTCATTTCCCTGAAGCCGGGAACATCTTCCTTCAATACTGCATCCCGCATCCACATGGCAGTAAAGGGATCCATCCTGCCCCTGGTCAGGTATTCGGCCTTCCCTTCTATTACGTACAAGGGAATATTTGAAAGATTTTGGGGAGAGAAGTTCTCGTTGTTCAAAATCATATTGAATTGAAAGGCGTGCACCAATTCGTGCCCCAATATCTGAAAGGTTTTCTGATTCGAAAGCGTTATCGGCATGATCACCCTGTTTCTTAGACTTTCCGTCACACCCCCAACACCTGCGCCGATGAGTGAAGAAATGGCATTGGTTTGCTGAAAGTCCGCGTGGTCGCTGTAAAAAATCAATGGATTTCGCTCGCGAATGGTGTCTTTCAGAATTTTGGCGTGGCTTCTGTACCACATCTCGGATTGATCGGCCAGCGATCTCAACAATCTTTCGTCTTCGAGATAATGGTATATTTCAAAGGAGGGAGTCTGAAGTACTTTGAAATCAAATTTTTCGTACTTGGGCTTATTTCTGCCAAAGTACTGGGCGTTCAAATTGGGTATCAAAGGATAGGAAAACAAAACGATCAGAAAAACTACAAGAAATTTCATATTTCGGCCTTTATGGGTTCTGAGACATATTGACAATTCAATCGTACACACTTGTAACGCATAAAGCCTTCTTTTTTTTCCAAATGAATGAAAAAATAAAAAAAAATGTCCAAAATAGGCATTCGATTGATCATGAAAAAACCCAAAGTAGTGAGCGGCACTGGCTGATACTTAGGCACCGCAAGCTCCGGTTGGAATTTCCGGAGCCTTCAACACAGTTGGGGAGGGATTGGACAGGAACACCTGTGGTGAGTAAATCTCTGAGCCCGTATTTCGAATCGTATAATATCGATAATTTCACCCCTTCGGGGTTCGGAAAGAAAGACCTTACTTTTGCTATAATCATTTCAACCCTTCGGGTTTTTCCTGTTTGAAATTTTTTGCTTGCATCTGGTTGATGCTTAAGCACCGCAAGCTCCGGATGGAATTTCCGGAGCCTTCAAGGATGTTGGGGAGGGAGTGGACAGGAACACCTGTGGTGAGTAAATCTCTGAGCCCGTATTTCG
>SKYC01000215.1 GCA_007128085.1 Saprospiraceae bacterium
CTATGAACTGCGATAAACTCAAGGGGTTTTTGACAACAGAAAGTGGCAATTCCTCTGTCCACATATTGATGTGTTTGTTGGCAAAATTCATTAACAGGTAAGCCGGTTGATCGCTTCTGTAAACATCACCGGATCCCATGAACTCTGTTTTATTGAAGAGGTAGATTTCCACTTTCTTCTTTACGGGATTTGCCATTAATTGAGCCAGCATCCGTTCAAAACCATACAGACCCTTGGGCCCCAGGCCTACTATTGCTATTTTATATGGAGTGTCTTTCATCTGTTTTAAATTTTATTCCTTCCGATTAACTGCAGACGCAAAAATTTAAAGTGAAACCTTTGTGTCTCTCGTTGCATATCACGGCCATAAACTTTTTCATCACATTGAATTAATTATCGCCGTTTAATGGCCTTTTTGATCGTCCAAAATCTGGAAATTGTTCATCAATCCAGGTTTTGTTATATACCGTATCTAAATAGCGTTCACCCCTGTCGCAGAGAATGCCGACACAATTTGACCATGCAGGTATTACCGATGCGTATTTTTCTATCGCTGAAATTACCGCGCCGCTGGACCCACCGCAGAGGATGGCTTCTTTTTCCAGTAATTTCCAACAACCCAGAATACATTCTTCATCAGATATATGGATGGCATGGTCTACCAGATCGAGGTTTAAAAAATTGGATGGTTTCCCCGACCCGTGACCCGGAATGAGGCGTAAGTTTTCTTTTTGTCCAAAAGTCACGCTTCCCATAGCATCGACAGCAATGATTTTGGTGGGCAGATGATTTTCATATATATATTGAGCACATCCCATAAGGGTACCGCAGGTGCTGGTGCTAATAAAAATATAATCCACTTTTTGATCGAGTTGGTGGGCAATTTCACTCATGGTTTCTAAATGGGTTTCAGGGTTGGCCTCGTTTTTATATTGATTTAAGCAGTGGCTATGGGGATTCTGGCCCAGGAGTTCCTGCACTTTTTGGATGCGACTCGCCAGGTATCCCCCTTGCAATTTCGGATGGGTAACTCTGACCAGTTTCACTCCATACGCTTGCAGTAATTTTTCGGTATGCGCATTCAGTTTGGGATCGTAAACTACAACGAGGTTTATTTTATAAAATTTACACGCTTGAGCCAGTCCCAAGGCCATATTGCCGGAACTGGATTCAATGATGGTATCGCCGGCTTTGATCCGGCCGCTTTCGATTGCCTGTGACAGCATATTTATTGCCGTTCGGTCTTTAATACTCCCACCGGGGTTGAGGTTTTCCATCTTCCCGAAAACAGAAAACCCCCATTCCCTCGCTAGCCGGGATAGACGCACCAAAGGCGTTCTGCCAATGGTTGACAATATATTGGGGCGGTATTTAAGTACTCCGATTTCGGGTACTGCAGTTGTTTCCATTTACGTTTTGTTAGAATGTCAATCAGAGTTTATGAACTAAAATTTATTTTGTAAAGGTGATGAAAATAAAATGGAAATAATTACACAATCTTTAAAAGGCATTACATAATTCACACATTTTAGATTAAAAAGACTATGATTTAAATCCCGATTTTATAAAATTCACCGTTCACAAAATTGAGGTTTATGTAAACACCAATTTGAGCTAACTGAACGGGTTCTGCCTTAGAACTAAGAAAAACGAGCCGCTAAAAAGATCCGGAACGCGTGATGGGGCAACACCTAAAGTGATCAGATTGACATCACTGAATAAAGGTTTACAAGTGAGGAAAACATAAATCCCTTTGAAAAATCAATAGTGCGGTGGATGTGTCGATCTCTTGTGTGGCGATCATACAGCATTACAGCTAAAGCGAAGATCAAAACCACAAACCATGAAATAAAACTATATGCCATGGCATAAGAACCCGGGCTTAACTCAAGGTTTGTCATACCACCTGACAAAAATCTCGAACCAACCCGGGTTATATTCGGTTTACTTGTGAACTCATTTCAACATCCTCAAAAGTAGTATTCTCGCGATTTGTTACTTTTTCAATAATGGCTATTTCACCTGTTGTTTCAAAAATAATCATATCGATTCCATTCAGAGAAGAAAAACCTTTTTGTCGGGTTGCACTATAGATTTCCTCAACGGCAATCCTCTCCTTTTTCATGGCCCGATGTATAAAATTCCCTTTGTAAAAGATCAACGATGGCTTACTGGTAATTAGGGCTTTAAAAAATTTTATCCTAACAGATAACCATGTGAATACGTACTGAAAACCAATAAAAATTAGAAAAGCGATCACTCCATCTGCAATTGGAATGTTTTGATTGACAGCAACATTCGCGAGAATGGATCCCAAGGCAATGGTAACAACAAAATCAAAGGCATTCATTTTGGAAAGAGTCCTTTTTCCGGAAACCCTTAACAGAATGATCATAGTGACATAGGCCAATGGAATTACGCAGATTATTCTGAGTATGTTGTCCCAGCCATCAAACCAAATATTTTCCATTATTTATTTTTTAAAAAACTCCGACCACACCATAAATAAAAAATCTTCTCACACATATCCAATCCCGAGTCGAGCATCTTAAATGGCCGGCCCGAATTATTCATAAGGGCACTACTCTACCGGACACGCCACGATACAATATGCTTTTAAGTGTCTAGCGGATTGGTGGTACATAATTCAAAAGATTAACAATCCCGAAAAACAATACTGTCCATTTTGCTAAAGAGATTCATCTGGGTCCAGTTACACAATCTGCCTTATACCTGCCACATAAAAAAAAACGAAGAAGAGCGTTTACTCCCCTTCGTTATCACTAAAATGTCTAACCCGGATTATTCAGGACTTCTACAAAACCAATGGAGTGTCTCTATTTTCAGCGCTGAAAATCTGGGTTTTTATTCAAAATCAAACCATTTCCAGGTTAATTTTAATATACCTTTTTCGCTAAATTTTCAGCACTTTTATTAGTGCCTTTGCCAGTGGTTTCAAGTTTTCCTGCTAGTGAATTAGAAAATTCATCCAATTTTGAGTGCAGGTCATCTATATAACCATCGCCTTTGTCCTTGATTTGCTTGCGAGTTGTAGACCCTTTTTCGGGTGCGAATAAAACCCCGGCTATTGCACCGAGA
>SKYC01000133.1 GCA_007128085.1 Saprospiraceae bacterium
AACTCGGTGAATGGCTCATCGTCGACGGACCCACCACCATTACCATCGTCGACAGCGAAGATCCCGACTGTACCGCCGAATTGACTGTAACCCCACCACCACCCTGCTCTGAACCTTGCTTCATCGAACTCGATGAAGTAATCATCGGAGCGTGTAACGACAATGATACCGGCACAGATCCCAGCGATGACTTCTTTGGAATTACTTTCACCATCGACAGTTTGGAGGGCAATGCCTCCCAATACAATGTCAACTGGAACGGCATGACCTGGGGGCCCTTTGAATACGGACAGCAAGCCAGTATTGACAGCCTGCCAGCTACCGGTGATATACTCGTTCTCAATGTAGTCGACATAACCAATAGTCAATGCCAACTCTCATTTGAAGTCAGTCAAGAGCCCTGTTCTTTTGATTGTCTAATTTCCATGATTGAAGTCACTGTCCAGTGCAATGACAATGACACCCCTACCAATCCCGGGGATGATTTTTACGAAATAAGTGTTATGCCCGACGTATTGAATCCCGGGCAAGACAATTCTTTTGTCCTATTGGTTGACGGTCAACTCATCGATACTTTTTCCTACACAAACGGCGGTACGTTTACACTTCCCGCTGACGGATCTCAGGCATCTATTGAAATTATTGACCTCAATAATCCGGAATGCAGTGATACTTTCCAGACCGATCCACTCGATCCTTGTTCAGATCAATGTCTCATCGATCTGGCACTGAATTCTGTCAGTTGTAACAATCAGGGAACCGAAGAAGACCCACTTGACGATACCTTTACCGCCTTTGTCACCGCCAGCGAGCTGAACAGCAGTTCGGACGGCTGGTACGTTCAAGGAGTCCCTTCGATTATACACCCTTATGGGGAGCAGGTCGAACTCGGTGAATGGCTCATCGCCGACGGGCCCACCACCATCACCATCGTCGACAGCGAAGATCCCGACTGTACCGCAGAGTTGGCCATCGACCCGCCTCCGCCCTGCTCTACTCCTTGTGAAATTGAGATTGAGGATATTGTCATCGGCGAATGCAATGACAACGATACAGGACCCATTCATGAGGATGATTTCTTCGGGGTTTCTTTGGTCGTCAACGACATTCAAGGAAATACCACTGATTTTATGGTCCATTGGAATGGCTTAAACTGGGGCCCTTTCGATTACGGTCAAACCACCTTCATCGACAACTTGCCCGCCGACGGAACCGATATCACACTGACGGTGGTGGATTCTCAAAATTCCAATTGCCAAACCACCTTCACAGTCAGTCAGGAATCCTGCTCTTCCTGTGACCAATCAGTGGATGCAGGCGAAGATCAAATACTTACCTGTCAAATCACCCAGGTAACGCTCAACGGCACCGCTACTGAAGACGGTCAGTTTTCATGGAGCGGTCCCGGTGGATTCAGTTCTGAGCAGCCACAGCCCACTGTCGATCAACCAGGAACCTATGTACTTACGGTGGTATTCGGAGACCTTTGCGAATTTTCCGATGAGGTTACGGTGACTTTGGAGGGGGATTTTCCGGAAATCGATGCAGGTGAAGATCAACAACTCAGTTGTAGTATTGGCGAGGTGACCCTTGTGGGTACAATCAATGGTTCGTCGAGTGAATTTGATATCCAATGGTTAGACCCTCAACAGGATCCAATCGGTCAGGATCTCAGTGTACAGGTGGGTAATCCGGGCATTTACACCCTGGAGGTTACCGACCTGATGAATGGATGCGTAAGTACAGATCAAGTCCAGGTTTTTGCGGATTCCACCGACATAGAAGGAGTATTTATTCTCACAACCGATCCTTTTTGCCATGTGGAATCTACGGGGGTTATAGAAATTGTAGAGGTAGAGGGAGGTACTCCACCCATTCTCGTCAGTTTTGAAGGCGAACAAACGGACTTAAATTTGTTTTCCGGTCTGTCTGCAGGAGCTTATCATTTGAGTTTTACCGATGAAAATGGTTGTCAATTCGACACCACGGTTGTATTAAGTGATCCGGACCCCTTAGAGGTCGACCTGGGTCCAAATATTTTCTTAACCCAGGGAGAAAACCTAAATATAGTAGCCTATACAAGTATTCCTTTTGAAAATATCCAGACCATCTTTTGGACCCTAAATGGCGAGCCTGTCTGTGATGGACCTTGTGACGATTTAAGTATTGAGTTTGAGGGCACCTCCGGCTCTACCGTTGAGGTGACCATTATTGATCAAAATGGATGTACAGCCACTGATCAAGTTCAGGTATTTATAATTATTGAGCGGAATTTATATATTCCAAATGCTTTTTCTCCAAATAACGACGGAGTAAACGACCGATTTACCGTTTATGGAGATGAGTTTGTCGAAGAAATTGAGGAGTTAGCCATTTATCACCGATGGGGAGCCAAAGTTTTTGAAAGAAGAGACCTCCCTCCAAATGATGAATCGCATGGGTGGGACGGTACACACCGAGGGGAAAAATTAAATCCGGGTGTTTATATTTACTATGTTCGAGTTAGATTTGCTGATGGGGTTGTTGAAAGCTATTCAGGAGAATTAATTTTGGTTGACTAAATGACTTTTTAGTTAATTCCCTGAAATGGAAGAAAAAACTGTGATCTCGTAAAGCCACTAACTTTTCTTCATCTGAACTTCTGCAAACCCTTTTAACATATCTCTCCCCCATTCGGTCATATAGGATTCCGGATGAAACTGCACGCCCTCCAGGGGTAGGGTTCTGTGGCGAAAACCCATAATTTGCCCCATTTCATCCTTTGCGGTTATCAACAAATCCGGTGGGAACATCGGCTCACGAATAACCCAGGAGTGGTACCTGCCCACCTGTATAGAAGTCTCCGGGAGGTATTTAAACAAACTCTCCCGATCCAGAATTTGAACTTCAGATTGATACCCGTGACAAACTTCAGGCAAGTTTACTAGTTCCGCCCCAAAAAATCCGGCAATGGCCTGATGACCCAGACATACACCGAGCATGGGTTTCCGGCGATAATACCGCTCGATAACCTCCATCAATTTTCCCGATTCAGCAGGCAACCCCGGGCCGGGTGACAAAATAATCAGATCGGATTGTTCCAGCAAGGCGTGATTCAGGCGATCGTTTTTTACTATGCTCACCTCGGCCTTCAGTGCATCGATGGCCAACCTCAACAACAAATGTGAAAAGGAATCGTAATTATCTACCAGGACCACTTTCATAATTTACGTTTTATCAACCGGAACAGGTAACAATCTCGCCCTCCGGGATTTAATTTTATCGGAATTCAAACACCGAAACCCAATCGAAAATGACCTCTCCTTCCACTAACGAATCAAGTCGAGAATTTCAGCCACAAGTGCTCTGAGCAAGCGATCTTCTTTTTCCACAGGGCTATCAATTCCCTTTGATTTCAAATCGTATTGGTATATAAGTGAAATGGCTTCTTCGCATTTTTCTCTCGGAAAAAATCGAACGGCTGATAAATATTCTTTGGCGAAAAAAGAGTGCCCCAACTTAAGTACCTTCGCTACCTCTTCTTCGCTCCTCCGCTTCATACCACTGACTTTATAGATCCTGGAAAAAAAAGTAAAAAGTGCCCCCGTAATCATATAAATGGGATTCGTTTTTGGATCCTGACTCATGTAGTAGGCAATGTTTGATGCTTTTTCCTTTTTGCCAAAAGCCATTGCCTTCTGCAATTCAAACACACTGAATTTTCTGGAAATCCCGACGTATTTATTGATGTGAGCTTCGGTAATTTCGCTTTGTCCCTCGTCGAGGTTGAGGGCTATTTTATCCAACTCCTTTACAATCCCCTCCAGGTTATTGCCCATGTACTCTGAAAGCAAAGTAGCGGTTTTGGGAGAAATGAAATAACCTTTTTCCCTGACTTCCTTTTGTATCCAATCCGGTATCTTATTGTCGTAGAGTTTTTTGGCTTCATAAATTACAGCACGTCCTTTCTTTTCCAGGGCCTTTATACCTTTGTAAAAAGCGGTGCGTCCATCTATCTTTTTTTCAGGATGGTGAATGATCAGAGTGCAAAAGTCGACCGGATTTTTTATATAGGGTAAAAGTTTGTCCCACTTTTTAAACTGGTGTGCATTTTTCAAAACAATCAATTGTCGACCGCCCATCATTGGGTAAGTGGTTGCCTGATCCAACATTTGAGTGGCATCCACCTCAATTCCGTAAAAGACAAATTTGTTGAATTCCACAAATTCGGGATCGAGCGCCTCCTGCTCAATTTGCTGAAATTTTCTGTTCAACAAAAAATGCTCCTCCCCGTGGAGTAAATAAATGGCCTTTAAATCCTTTGACTTTGAATCCGACATCTAACCAGCTGTTAATGCATTGCGAAAATAATCAAAGATAACAATTCCCGGATCCTGTAAGCAGGTATTTTTTTGGATTCCACGCTGAGAAAACGATCCGGAATTGGGCTTTTTTTAATAGCTCTCCATGGGGCTGTCATCCCGCCTGTTGCAGAGTCGGTGGAAAAAGTGTATCATTTTTGCAAAAAATCTTATACACGAAAAGCGGGCGAAATCATTTTTGAACACTTTATTATTTTAATCCTATCTTTGGATTTGTTGGTTGTACCCTCACTACTGTTTAAAATCGCTGGTTTTATGGCCGGGTACCCATAACCTATTTTAAATTGCAGGTCGGCAGCATTGGATTGAGCTATAAACAATAACACATGGAAGAACGGGGAAACTGGAAAATAAAAACGTCAAAAAAAGTCTACGAAAATCCATGGATTTCGGTCGACCACCACGAAGTCATCGACCCTTCCGGGAAAGACGGCCTTTACGGATTGGTTCACTTTAAAAACAAAGCCCTGGCTGTTCTTCCCATCGATTCAGATTTGAATACTTACATAGTGGGGCAATTCAGGTTTGCCACCAATGAATACAGTTGGGAGGTACCCGAGGGTGGCGGCACCCTTCAGCTTTCATCTGAGCGAGAAGCCCTGCGAGAGTTAAAGGAAGAGACGGGCATTCAGGCAGACAACCTGTACCCTTTTCTAGAAATGCACTTATCCAATAGTGTGACCGACGAAAAATCAAAAAGTTTTGTAGCTTTTGATTTAAACATGAATCCCCCTCAACCCGATACCACAGAAAAAATAACGGTACGGAAGGTCGCACTGGGGGAGCTGTTCGGGATGGTAGAAAAAGGCCTCATCAAAGACGCACTGTCTGTGGCATCTCTGATGAGGCTGGAACTGATTCTTTTAAAAAACCAGCTATCTACTTACGAACAAGTTAAAAACTGGTTTACTCTTCACTCATGAAGGGATATCGATAATCTTCAGCCGGTTCAAAGTTTTCCTTGATCGTCCTTTGCGACACCCATCGATATAAATTCAGTATAGAACCTGCTTTGTCATTGGTTCCCGATCCCCTGGCACCTCCAAATGGCTGTTGCCCGACCACTGCGCCTGTAGGCTTGTCATTGATGTAAAAATTACCTGCAGAGTGGGTTAAAGCCCTGGTGGCTTTTTGGATAACCGAGCGCTCATTGGCAAAAACAGCTCCTGTCAATGCATATGGAGATGTATTGTCCACCAGTTTTAACACTTCGTCAAAGCTGTCATCTTCATAGACAAAAATGGTCAGAACCGGTCCGAATATTTCCTCGCACATCGTCCTGTATTTGGGGTCTGAGGAGACAATTACCGTGGGTTCTATATAGTACCCTTTGGTCTTATCAAAACCTCCACCGGAAATGATCTCTACTTCTTTGTCCTTTTTCGCCTGTTCGATGAAGTTGGTGATTTTGTCAAAAGCGCGCTCATCGATAACGGCATTGATGAAATTGGAAAAGTCCTCCGGTGGGCCCATTTTCAGTGATTTGAGGTCTTTGAGAAACATCTTTTTCACATCCTTCCAAATGGACTTGGGTATGTACGCGCGCGATGCTGCTGAACACTTCTGCCCCTGGAATTCAAATGCTCCCCGGGTAAGGGCAGTGACCAGTGCCTGGACATTGCAGTTGGGATGGGCGAGCACAAAGTCTTTACCCCCTGTTTCACCAACGATTCTGGGGAATGACCTGTACTTATCCAATTGCTCGCCAATGGTTTTCCATATCGTCTTGAATACACCGGTACTTCCCGTAAAGTGAATTCCCGCAAAATCTCTGTGGGAAAAAACAATGTCTCCGGCCTGCGGTCCATCCACGTGGATAAGATTAACCACTCCCGCGGGCAGTCCCGCTTCCTCCAGGATCTCCATAATGACATTGGCGGAGTAAATCTGACTTTCAGCGGCTTTCCAAACTACCGTATTACCCATCAAGGCAGGAGCTGTCGGAAGGTTACCCGCAATGGCCGTAAAATTAAAAGGAGTGAGGGCAAAAACGAATCCCTCCAGTGGCCTGTGTTCTGTTCTGTTCCATATTTTGGAAGAACTCTCGGGCTGATTGTGATACATCTCGTACATAAACTGAACGTTGAACCTCCAAAAATCTGCCAATTCACATATGCAATCGATCTCCGCCTGATAAATATTCTTTGACTGCGCCAGCATGGTGGCTGCATTCATTTTGGCTCGGTACGGTCCGACGAGCAGATCCGCCGCGCGCAAGAATATGGCTGCGCGATCCTGCCACGGCATTTCCTCCCATTCCTTTTTGGCTGCCAATGCAGCTTTTATCGCTTGTTTTACATGCTCTCCGGTCCCCTTGTTAAAAGTTCCCAGTTCCAATGAGAGGTTGTAAGGCGATCTCATTTTCACCTTATCCTCGGTGTACACTTTTTTTCCCCCGATATACATCGGAACATCCACGGTTTTGGATTTTGCAGCCTCCAGAGCATTTATTAATTCCTCTCTTTCCGGGCTTCCCGGTTCGTGTTGGAGCACCGGTTCGTTGTAAACAAAAGGGGGTGTATAGTTTGCATTAGCCATAAATCATTCTTTTTTTATTAAAAATCAATTGTGTTAATTTATTCTCTATAATTTTTATTCTTGTTTCCTGAGAGCGATTTTCAAAAGGTCTTTCCGATCCCTCAATTTCCGCCCGGCAAAACTCTATTTTTCAAGGTAAAAAAGGCGAAGCATCGCCCCCGGCACCTATAATTTCCCTGACTATGGTTGAGCTGATGTGAGAGTACTGTGGTCTGCTTATCAAAAAAAGCGTCTCCAACTCATCACCAATTATTTGATTGAGTTGTGAAATGGTTTTTTCATAATCAAAATCCGAAGCATTCCTCAACCCCCTAAGCAAATATCTGGCACCAACACTTTTACAATACTCAGCAGTCAAGCCCTCAAAAGAATCCACTATGACTTTGGGATTATCTGCAAAGACCTTATTCAACCTATTCATCCTCTGATCCAATGAGTATAAATACTGTTTTTTGTTGTTGATACCAATGGCAACAATTACCTTATCAAAAAGCGGGCAGGCTCTTTCCACCAGATCTGTATGACCAATGGTGATGGGGTCGAAAGATCCGGGAAATACTGCTACTTTCATTATTCGATTTTTTATGCCTATCGCTGCCTGGAAAGCATTGCCTGATAGTCGCTCTCCAGAGCCTCAACGGCCGTTCTGACAACGGGGTCTGTCCTATTTAAAACTTCGTAGTACAGATTGGATCCAAATATAAAGCGACCGAGGCGGGCTTCCAAAAAAGAGTATACTCTTTCTGAATTTTCTTCCAGTAAATTTTCCAAATCGCGTTTCCCATCCTCCTCTTCGAGTAGTTCTAAAAGATCTGTTTGCCAGGTCTGCGGAATGAGTTGATTCAAGTATTCTGCACTATACTCCTGAATTTGTCCGGCCTCATCCCTAAAGTAAGAAAATGCCAGTTGGTTGATGTACTGCAAATAGTTGTTAAAATCGGCATGTGAAAACATGGAATTTACATCTACCAAAATATCCGGTTGAATGGCCTTTCCCTCAGGAACCAATCGACCATTGGTGGTGTAAAAACTGGCTTCTTCATCCGTCGCCCCCCCATTGTCTGCCACCCAATCTTCCTCGCGAAAAATGGCTCGTCCGGAGGGAATATAGTACTTAGAAACAGTCAATCGTATGGCACTGTTGTCTCTGAGACGATAGTGCTCCTGCACCGAGCCCTTTCCGAAAGATTTTGATCCTATGACCAACCCCCTGTCCAGATCCTGGACCACACCGGCTACAATTTCACTGGCCGAAGCAGAGGCTCCATCGATCAACACAACCACCCGGTCAATGTGAAAGAAATTGCGACCATTGGATCGGTAGGTCTTCTCCATCTTGGAATGGCTTTTGGTTTTCACCATGGTTTTACCGGCCTGTGGGAAGAGCTGACTCAATATTTTAATGGCTTCCTGCAGATAACCTCCGGGATTGTGCCTCAGATCCAGGATCAGATCAATTTTCTCCTTCCCGGCCACGTTTTCTTCAATCACCTGCATAAACTCACTGTAACTCCTCGCGGTAAAAGAGTTGAGTTTCAGGTATAGGAGGTCCTCTTCAATGAGATAAGAAGATCCCACGCTGTTTATGGGTACCGTTCCTCTCTTTACGACCACCTCCCGTTCTTTTTCTTCCGCGTTTCTCAGTGTTCGGAGTCTGACTTCAGAATCAACCGGCCCGCGAAACAACTCGACGATTTCGGACATCTCCCTCTCCAGGCCCGATACAAGGGTATCATTAATGGCCAGAATGGCATCGCCCGGAAGCAAGTCTACTTTTGATGCCGGGCTGTTTGCAATAACGTCCACAACATAAACGGTGTCCAGAAAAAGAAAAAACTCAACACCAATTCCCTCCAGATTGCCCTGCATTCGATTGGTAATTGCAGCAGATTTTTCTTGAGGAATGTAATACGAGTGCGGATCCAACTCATTTAAAATCGCCTCGGCAGCTACATCTGCCAGGCGGTCAATATCGACTGTATCTACATAACGAGTTTGAACGAAATTGAGAATTTCTCCCAACTTGTGGTAAGCAGAGGAATGCTCGCTTTGAACCAGGGTGCTTTTACCCTCTCCCTGAAACCACACACCCAACATAAACCCCCCGGCGAGAAAAATCGACACCACCATGGGCTGTATGAACCAGTTGGTTTTGGATGGGGTATTTTTATTTTCCATTGATGCGGTTTGCAATTAAACGCTACCGAGGGTAAAATAGTTTGATTTCTCAGAGTTTCCACAAAAGGTAATCAGTAAAAAGCAAACCTTCTTACCTTGGCTGCATATTTCGCCAACCGAACTACCTGACAACAATAACCGTATTCGTTATCGTACCAGGCGTAAACAGTGACTTGTTTTCCATCATTAGAAACGATGGTACTGGGCGCGTCAAATACAGCGGCACTGGTAGATCCCACCACATGAGTTGAAACGTACTCGGGATCAGAAGAATAGTGAATTTGTTCAACCATATTCCCAAAGAGAGAAGCTCGCTTCAACTCTTCGTTGACTTCTTCCACAGATACTTCCTCTTTTACCACCAGATTCATAACTGCCAATGAAACATTGGGGGTGGGAACCCGCACCGCATTGCCGGTCAGCTTACCGGAAAGTTCGGGAAGGACTTTTGCGACGGCCTTTGCTGCGCCGGTTGAAGTTAAAACCATATTCAGGGCTGCAGCCCGGCCTCTTCTCGGCTTTTTGTGAAAGTTGTCGAGCAAATTCTGATCGCTGGTATAAGCGTGTATGGTCTCGATATGACCGCTGACAATGCCAAATTTATCGCCCAACACTTTCAACACGGGCGAGATGGCATTGGTGGTACAGGAAGCCGCGCAAAAAACATTTTCAGATTCTTCCAACTCTTTGTGGTTGACCCCGTAAACGAGATTGGGAATGTCCTTGCCCGGAGCGGTAAACAACACCTGGTCAATACCGGGTCTCAAATGAGCCGACAGGCCCTCCCGGTCTCTCCAGACTCCTGTATTATCGATCAACAAGGCCTTCTCTATTCCATAGTCCCTGTAATTTATTTCTGCGGGCCCACCCGCAAAAATCATTTTTACCCGATTTCCATTGACGATCAACTCGGAGTTCTCTTCATCTACCTTAACACTTCCCCCAAAGTCTCCGTGAATGGAATCGGACTGCAACAGTGCAGCTCTCTTTTCCATTTCCAGTTTCCGGTCTGCCAGTTTTGATCGAATCACTATGGCCTTTAACCGCAATTGATCCCCTCTGCCCGTAAGTTCAATAATCCGCCTGGCAAGCAATCTGCCAATACGACCAAATCCGTACAATACAATGTCCTTGGCCTCAATGGATCCCCCTTCATGTTCAAATGCCTGTTTAAATACACCTTTTAAAAAGGATTTTAAATCCGGTTCCCCGGCAGTATTCTTAAAGTCCACTGCGAGTTTTCCAATATCAATTCTGGAGGGTGCAAAACGATCATAGGATTCTATAATTCGGGCAATATCGAGGGTGTCGTCAATAGTTACCGCACGATCGGTATAATTTTTTCCGTACCTGTGATTGTGAATAATTTCACTGGGCCTGCTGTCGTAAATATCTTTTCTGAAAAGAATGAGTTCTATGCCCCGGTCAAAGCGAAGGTCCCCGGCCACTTTTATTAGTTTGAGTGCTTTTTTTTCGTCTGATCGCCACTTGCTAAGCGTCTTATTGACGCTGGATTGTATCTTTTCCATGATAAAAGGGGGTTTAAAAATTTCTGCAAAAATGAACATTTTTTCTGGTTCAAACAAAAAAGGGAGGCCATTTCGACCTCCCTTATAGTACATATTTTCAACAACCCCGCAATTCCCTCGCCTTATCTATAGTGCAAGGTAGTTTTTCAACAATTTACTCCTTGAGGTCGCACGCAATTTATTGATCGCCTTGTCTTTGATTTGTCTCACCCGCTCTCGGGTCAAGCCGAATTTGTCTCCGATATCTTCGAGCGACATGGGGTGCTCTACTCCTATACCAAAGTAGAGTTTGATTACATCACTCTGGCGATCCGTCAAGGTGCCGAGTGATCTTTCAATTTCACTTCTCAGTGAGTCGGTATAATCCAATCCAAGATCCGTTTCCGGAGTGGTACTGTTTTCCAGAACATCCAGCAGTGTATTGTCCTCACCTTCTACAAAGGGAGCATCTACACTGACATGACGGGAAGCCACACCCAGGGTTTTTTCAACTTCTTCTGAGGATATCTCCAACTGGTCGGACAGTTCCTCTGCAGACGGTTCTCTTTCGTACTCTTGCTCAAGTTCAGAAAAGGCGCGATTTATTTTATTGAGCGAACCCACCTTATTCAGCGGCAAACGAACAATTCTCGATTGTTCGGCAAGCGCCTGTAAAATAGACTGGCGAATCCACCATACGGCGTAGGAGATAAATTTAAAGCCCCTGGTCTCATCAAACCGCTGAGCGGCTTTGATCAAACCCAGATTTCCTTCGTTGATAAGGTCACTGAGCGACAATCCCTGATTTTGGTATTGCTTGGCTACTGAAACCACGAAACGGAGATTGGCCTTGGTCAGTTTTTCGAGCGCCTCCTGGTCGTCTTCTTTAATTCGCTTTGCGAGATCCACCTCTTCCTCCGGAGTCAGCAGATCCACCTTTCCAATTTCCTGAAGGTACTTCTCTAGCGACTGACTCTCGCGATTCGTAATCGATTTTGTTATTTTTAACTGTCTCATTCAACCGTCTTTTTATTTCAAATTAT
>SKYC01000394.1 GCA_007128085.1 Saprospiraceae bacterium
AAAAGATTCTTTGACAAAAATTCGCTTGTCGTCGTAAAAAAATCCGTTGGCGGTTGTCAAATTCGGGTGGCCGCTTTTTTTCTCCAACCATTCACTCATTTCTGCCTGGTGTTTGTTGATCTCTTCGACGGAGCAATTGCTGCAGTAAAGCAGCTCGAGCATTTCATCCAATGTGTTTCCCGCTGCGCCGTTGAGTGCCATATGCAGTGCCGATTGAACACTCCAGGGAGAGTAAACAACCGTTTCCCCCGGATTGTCTTTGACCAACTCCCTGAATAAATCCCAACTGAATTTTTGATTCATTTCGGCTATATTGCCGACTTCACCGGGATCGCCTATGGGATTGGGCGCAGGCTCGTCCGTTGAATCACAGGATGAAAACAGGGACAATAGAAATACTGTGGACAAAAATAGAATGCTGTGGGTTAAATTAGTCATGGTGAAGTTATTGGTTTAAAATTCTAAAGGTTTTTAAAGATTCCTCTTATTCATACAAGACGCAAAATTTTTAAAAAACGTTTGTCATAGGCTCTTTTTTTTAAAAAATAAATGCAGCCGGAACCACCCCATTTTACAAGGGCTTTATTGCCGACGTTCTGCGGTGTGAAAAAAGGGTCGAAATAGGTTAGGGACATAAAAAAAGGGATGCCGGAAGACCAACATCCCTTAAAACTTCGTATAAAAAAGAAATTTAAATCACGAGGGTAGAAATTCCGCGAATTACCGAGGCAATGCGTACTGCTTCAAATACCCTGTCTTTGTTGCTGCCCAGTTCCAACACGGACGACTCGTGAGACTTGATACAACTCTCGCAGCCGTTAATGGCAGAAACGGCCAGGCTGGCCAATTCAAAAAGCTCTTTTCCCATCACCGGATTCATCATGATCTGCATCCTGAGTCCCGCCGGCATCTTGTCGTATTGGTCGTGACCCACCATGTGGCGGAACCGGTACAATACATTGTTCACACTCAGCAGGGAACCACAAGCCACAGCATCGGCCAACTTGTCGGCTCCAATGTCCGCCTTTCGGCCCCGCTCGATCAGTCCACCGGCCAAGACCTTATTTCCCGTACTTACCGCACAGGAAAGGGCAATCAAAACCGATTCCTCCTCTGTGAGATGGCGACTTTTGAAAATGGATTTGAGATTGAGCTTGTTGTCCCGGACGTAATTGCTTTTCCCCTCTTCGAGAAGGTCCATCAATTCATATTGGCCCGATTCAATCTGAAGCTCCTCTAAAATTGCGTGATTCATATTCTGTAGATTTATACTTTCAGTGTTTCCTGCCCTTTTTCCCAGTTACATGGGCAGAGCTCATCCGTTTGTAAGGCATCCAATACGCGGATTACCTCGTCAATGTTTCGTCCCACACTCAGGTCATTGACTCCGACCCATCTTACAATGCCATCGGGATCAACGATGTAGGTCGCACGGTACGCCACTTTTTCGTTGGCTTCGAGAATTCCCAATTCCTCAGCAAGTGATTTGTTGGTATCGGCCAACATAGGGAATTTCAAATCTCTGAGATCCCGATGATCGTTTCTCCAGGCCAGATGTACAAACTCCGAGTCGGTAGATGCGCCGATTAAATCGGTGTCGCGATCTTCAAACTCCTCATAATTTCTTCCAAATTCTGCAATTTCAGTTGGACAGACAAAAGTAAAGTCCTTGGGCCACCAAAACATGACCATCCAGCGTCCGTTCTTTTTGTGTTCTTCGGAAGTTATTTCTCCAAATTCCTTTCCCTTTTCCAATCCAACTACGGCAATTTTCCTAAATTCAGGGAATTTACTTCCCACGCTTAAAATTCTGTTTTCCATATAAATTTTTATTTTTTATTTAAAGATTTGCAAATGTCGGAAGTTATAACCAATTTAGCATATCAATTGATATTTTTTCATCATTGAGTTTATCAATACATAGAAATGAACAAAGACTCCATCTCCCTCGTGCAATTAAAGTACGCTGCAGCTCTCGACAACTTCCGGAATTTTTCCCGTGCCGCTGAGTTCTGTCACATCACCCAGCCGACCCTGAGTATTCAATTAAAAAAGCTGGAGGAATCGCTCGACCTCGTCATTTTTGACCGATCGAAGAGTCCCTTGATTCCCACTGCATCAGGGGAGATTTTTTTGGCCAGGGCCAGGAGAGTTTTGCGTGAAATGGATCAACTCATCGAAGAGGTCGACCTCATCAAGGAAGACATCAAAGGCGAAATTATCATAGGGGTCATCCCCACTTTGGCCCCTTATCTCGTGCCTGCTTTTATCGGTGAATTCGCCCAGCAATTTCCGGGTTTAAAAATCCGGGTTCAAGAGCTATTGACCCAGTCTATCATTGAGGAGCTCAAGCGCGACCGAATCGATGCGGGTTTGCTGGTGGGGCCGGTATTGAACAGCCAGGTACAACTGCAACCCCTTTTTTACGAGGAAATCATGGTCTATCTCAATGCCCACCACGCGCTGATGAGCGAAGGTGAGATTGACGTCCACCAACTCCAATCGGAAGACCTTTGGATACTCGGAGAAGGCCACTGTTTCAGGGATCAGATTCTCAACCTGTGCACCCTGAGAAACAAAGACAACAGCAGGAGCATAAGCTACGAAAGCGGGTCGTTGGAAACCCTCAAAAGACTGGTAGACATCGAGGGCGGATTCACGCTGGTACCCGAGCTTTCCGTCCATGGCATGTCCGCCTCTTCGAGAAAGAGGATAAAGAGAATTGAGGGAATAAAACCCTTGAGGGAAGTCAGCCTCGCCACGGCCCGCTCATTCAATAAACGGAGGATTATCGACATCCTCGGTGCCTTTATTTCCGAATCGGTACCCAAATCCATGCTGGACCCCGAGAGGGGAAAAGTGGTGGAGTGGCAGTCGTGATATGAGTTTTTAGTTGGGTAGTTTTTAGTTGTTGTGATTCGCCCCAGGTTCGGACAATGATATACTGAAATTTAACAGTCCCCTTCGGATTTGCGGGGTAATGTTTAACCCTTAATAGTTGGTGTAGTTGTGGGGATAAATTTCCGGGGCTTCGAGAGCCTCAGCCACCGGAAATATAGCCTCAGCCACCGGGTTATGGTTGTCTGAATCGGTCCCT
>SKYC01000086.1 GCA_007128085.1 Saprospiraceae bacterium
TACAGAAGAGTTGCTGAAGCCCTGACTGCTGCTTTTCAATCGGGCGATGTGGGCGCAGTAGCCACGGCCTCAGACATACTGCTCAGGAACCGCGATTTACTCGACCGGCACTTCAGAGATATTGCATTTTTTGAGGAGATTCTGGACGAGATGAACGATCCGGCTCAGAGGCAGGCAAAAAACCAACTGATTCGCGTTCTCGGAGAGCTTTTTGAAGTGCAGCGCGATTTTGTCTACCCCGAGTGGAGTCACCCCATAGACTGGGAGTTGTACGACAAACTACCCGATACCGTGCGGGTGAGGATGGCCTTTGAGACCGGAGAGGTCTATCTGGCACTTCCCAAAGCAGAAGCTCCCGGAACCACAGTGAATTTTGTCGGCCTTCTGCTCGACGATTACTATTCGGACAAAACGGTGCACCGGGTGGTGACCAATTTTGTGATACAAGGGGGCTGTCCGCGCGGCGATGGCTACGGAAGCGGCGATTTTACGATCCGGTCCGAACTGCCCCCGCTCTATTACGACCGAACCGGCCTGTTGGGAATGGCGTCGGCGGGCAATCATACCGAGAGTTTGCAGTGGTTCATCACGCATTCTCCCGCCATGCACCTGGACGGCAATTACACCATTTTTGGCGAGGTGTACAGCGGAATCCAAACGGTACACTTTATGGAGCCCGGAACCCGCATTTTAAATATCGAATTACTTCACGAATAAAAACAGAAACAGCATGATTAAAACACCACTACATCAGAAACACCTGGATCTCAATGCAAAAATGAGTCCCTATGCCGGTTTTGAGATGCCGGTCGTATACAGCAGCATCAGCGATGAGCACCTGGCGGTGAGAAAAGCGGCGGGGATATTCGATGTCTCGCATATGGGGGAATTTATAATCAAGGGAAAAGAAGCGCTGGACCTGGTTCAGCACCTCACTTCCAACGATGCCTCGAAATTGAGCCCGGGAAGGATTCAGTACTCCTGTTTTCCCAATCGCGAAGGGGGCATCGTGGACGACCTGTTGGTGTATCGCCTGTTTGATGACCAGTGCGCAGTCGGAGAGACGGCTTTTATGTTGGTGGTAAACGGCGCGAATGTAAAAAAAGACTTCGATTGGGTGGAGTCCAACAATTCGTTCGATACCCGCGCCATAGACATTTCGGATCAGACCGCCCTGATTGCCCTTCAGGGACCGGAGGCCACGCAAATTTTGGCTGAAATCACCGATTTGGACCTCGCGACCATTCCCTACTACCACTTTAAAAAGGGAAAAGTGGCCGGATTCGACAACGTGTTGGTATCCGCTACCGGCTATACGGGTTCGGGGGGATTTGAAATATACGCCGAAAACGATCAGATCGGTACCATTTGGGATCTGTTGATGGAGCACGGGAAAAAACGAGGATTGAAGCCCGCCGGACTGGGGGCCAGAGATACCCTGCGATTGGAAATGGGGTACTGTCTCTACGGCAACGATATCCACGACAAGACCTCCCCATTGGAGGCCGGCCTGGGGTGGATTACCAAGTTGAAAAAAGGCGATTTTATCGGGAAAAATCACATAGCGGCACTCAAGGAAAAAGGAGTGGACAAAAAACTGGTGGGATTTAAACTGGAGGACCGCAGAGTTCCGAGAAATGGGTATGCCATTTTCAACGAGGCGGAAGAAGTCATCGGAGAGGTGACATCGGGCACCCAGTCGCCATCGCTGTCTTGCCCCATAGGGATGGGTTATGTAAAAAAAGAATACAGCAGTCCGGGAACCGCGATATGGGTTCAAGCCGGCAAAAAAATGCTGCGCGGAGAAGTGGAAAAACTGCCATTCATCAAAAATTTGTAAACAATCTGCCGTTGAATTGGCTTTATAGGTAAGTGTACAGACGGTGTAAAATCGTTCCGAAGTTCAGAATGAACGAAATGTACATAATAAACCGATAATCAGCAGATGGAAACGGAAGAGGCAAAAGCGAAATTTATAGAATCCTGGGGAAAACTGGGAACCGACTGGGGCATCAACAGAACGATGGCTCAGATTCACGCCCTGCTGCTCATTTCCCCCACCCCCCTCTCCGCCAACAACATCATGGAAGAACTGGTGATCTCCCGGGGCAACGTCAACCAAAATGTGCGAATGTTAATCGACTGGGGACTGGTGCACAAAGAGCTGCGCTGCGGCGACCGGAAAGACTACTTCTATGCCGAAAAAGACATCTGGAAGGTACTCCGTCAGGTCATCAAACACAGAAAAAAGAAAGAACTGGAACCCATGATGAATGTGTTGGACGAAATTGCCGCAGTAAACGGCGATTCCCCCGAAACCCACGAGCTGAAAAAAGTCTCCAGCGAAATCCTCCACTTTTCCCGCAAGACCGACAAAGTCCTCGACAACCTGGTCAAATCCGAAAAAAACTGGCTGGCGGGAACGTTGTTTAATTTGATGAGGTAGGGGGGTGAGAAGCATCCCGCGGCCAACCCTTTTCCTCGAAGATCCCCAAAGCGACTACCTGTTTCTGCCCTTTAAAGACGACACCAATGGAGAAACCACTTACGGCGGGGGAAGATACCTCAACCTGAGCATATCCACCCTTGAAGAGGAGGGCTGTTACGTCGACTTCAACAAAGGGTACAATCCCTGGTGCGCCTATAGGGATGGGTTCAATTGCCCCATTCCACCCGCTGCCAATCACCTTCAGTTTGAAGTGAAGGCCGGGGAGAGGGGTTTTGGGAAGGGGGAGTGAGCGCATTATCCGAGGTATTAACTACCTGGGCAAAAACATCCGAAATTTAAAGATTTGGGTCTAAATAGACCAATTAAGTATTGAAAAATCCTTTGAATTATCTGGGAAAAGTGTATGTTTGAGGGTGAAAAACTAAACAGCACAGCATAAATTAAATGAGGTATAACCATTTTGAGAATTTAGACAGAGCAGTAAAAAATATCCGTATTTACTCCTGAATGGGATCAAATACGGAATGTAAGTAAGGATATAAACAAGTTACATGCAAGACAGAAAATCGAAAACGAATAAACATAATAGTAATGAAAACAAGTATAATTAAGGTTTATAACTCCAGATATGGAAAATGGGAAAA
>SKYC01000186.1 GCA_007128085.1 Saprospiraceae bacterium
AGATCGATTATAGCACATAACTGAGTACATGACAAAAAATTAACCTGCAATTCAATTGAAGTTGATTTTTAACTATTTAAAACAAATTTTAAGAGGCACTTTTTACCAAATACTTACCCGGTCCTTCCAATGCCTGGATTGCCCAATGGAATCCACCTTTTGGATATTTTGCTAAGCGGAGAGAAAGCTCCTAAAGTTCCTTCGGGACGTGATAAACTCCGTGGAATACACTTCGTGAAAGGCATTGCCTTATTCCACTAGGTAAACCCGGTGGAATCCGCTTTGGGAAAGCAGCCAAGCTGCTTTTCAACTGGGTAAATTCCCTTTGCGTCTTGGCGCCTTTGCGAGAAACCAAAAAGGCTAATCTTGAATTAAAAGTTAAAATCAATTTTGACATTTTCCTTTTCCAGGAATTAAGCGGATTAGCAGAATATAGGCTAATCAAGTTCTACCATTTGAATACTTCAAAAAAATGTCATGTACTCAGCCCTGATTATTTCGGAGGATTTTGAAAAGCATAATGGTCGTTTTGCAATAAAGCCCTCCTGCTTCCAACCGGCTCAGATAATAAATTTTCCATTTTTGTAAATGACCTCCCCATCCGCCTTGATAAAACTGTCTTTCGTCATATCGGTAATCATGTCCCAGTGAACCGAAGATTGGTTTTTACCTCCGTTTTGCAGGTAACTTTGTCCAATGGCCATATGAATGGTGCCACCGATTTTTTCATCGAAAAGGATATTTTTGGTCATTTGCTGGATTTGGTAATTGGTACCGACCGCTACCTCACCAAACCTCCTGGTTCCCGGAATCTTAAAAATGCGATCGAGAAAGTCCTTGCCTTTACTCGCGTTCCATTTTATGATTTTTCCTTTTTCCACCCACAATTCGACATCCTCCACTTCTTCTCCCATATATATGGCCGGGTAGGAAAATTTGACATAGCCGTTGACCTGGTCTTCCACCGGAGCGGTAAACACTTCACCAGAGGGCATGTTGGCCGTACCGTCTGAATTGATCCAGACTCTATCTTTGGCACTGAATTCAATATCTATGTTGGGCCCTTTGTATTGGAAAATCTCTCTTGAATTCAGCACGTCCACAATTTTTTGCTGCTCCTCCCTCACTTTGAGCCAGGCAGCTGTCGGGTCGCTCTCATTGAGCCTGCAGGCATCAAAGACGAATTTTCTAAATTCATCCAGTGACATACCGGCATTTTGAGCGGAAGCTTGAGTGGGGTATTCACAAAGGCTGCGCTTCATTTCACCGGAGGCGGTTCTTTTGAAGTAGTTTTCATTGAGTCCACTCATGGCCTTTTGTCTCCTTTGAACTCGATCGGGATCGAGTCCGCCGGTTTCCCTGAGATTATAGGGCGCTTTGATGACCAGGTAATTGTCAAAATCGGCCATGGCTTGCGACAAAAAGGGAGGCGGTATATCGAGGGTGTTTTCCTCCGCGTACTTCATAAGTATTTCATGCTTGCCGGGAAAGTTGATGAGCACTTCTACCATTGCTCCTTTTTCCACTGCCTGCCTGTAGACTTCTTTCAACAGGGGCTGTCCTTCATAAGTCGTGGAAATGATAAGCGATTCCCCTTTTTTGATTTCCAGACAATAATTGAGCAGTAAGTCTGCGTATTTTTGTTCTACTGTTTTCATTGATTTTTTTGTTTACCATTTTTTTGCCTGATACGGATACTTCTGTCGGTATTGTGAAGTCACCATATCGAGTAATATGCTTCTCAGTTTTGGAAGATTTTCTTTCGTTTGCGCCGACATCATCACGCAATTTTGACCGTATTTTTTCTCCAGGGATTGCCGGAGGCCCTCTTCGATTTCCGTTTTGGTTTCCTCCTCCAGCAATTGATCGAAATTGCGCTTTCGAAAGAGATCCATTTTATTAAAAACCATCAATGTGGGTCTGTCCATCGACCCCAGGTCGAGCAGGGTTTTATTGACCGTTTCTATATGGTCTTCGTACTGCGGGTGAGCAATGTCAACTACGTGTACGAGAATATCGGATTCATTGACTTCGTCCAGGGTGGTTTTAAAACTGTCAATCAGGTGATGCGGCAATTTGCGGATAAATCCAACGGTGTCGCTCAGAAGGAAAGGCGTGCGATCCAGTACCACTTTCCTGACGGTGGTGTCGAGGGTGGCAAAAAGTTTGTCCTCTGCAAAAACATCGGACTTGCTCAGCAGGTTCATTATGGTGGATTTGCCGACATTTGTGTAGCCGACCAGGGATACGCGTATTAGCTGCCCTCGTTGTTTTCTCCTGGTTTTATTTTGCAGTTCAATCTTATCCAGTTTTTCCTGCAACTGTGATATTTTCGTCCGGATGATACGCCGATCTGTTTCGATCTCTTTTTCACCGGGCCCTCTCATACCAATACCACCGCGCTGTCGCTCAAGGTGAGTCCACATTCCTCTTAGCCTGGGTAAAAGGTACTGCAGTTGAGCCAGTTCAACCTGGGTTTTGGCCTGTGCCGTTTGTGCCCTGCGGGCAAAAATATCCAGTATAAGACTGCTTCGGTCGACGATTTTTACTTTGAGCTCTTTTTCGATATTGTTGATTTGCGAGCCAGAAAGATCGTCGTCGAAAATCACCATAGTGGCCCCCTTTTTCTCCACCATTTTTTTGAGCTCTTTCAATTTGCCACCTCCCAGATATTGCCTGGGATGTGGGTTGTTTCGCTTTTGGGTTACCCTGTCCAGCGTTGTTGCGCCCGCAGTAAGGGCGAGGAATTCGAGTTCGTCCAGATGTTCTTCCACCTCGGGTTCCGTCAGATCGCTGTGAATGACGGCTGCGAGTATGGCTTTTTCATCTTCATCGCCAATGCCCGAAGAGAGGTCTTCGCCCAATTTCCAGTCTGAATTGTTGCTAAATGCCACAGTTGTCGTTTAAGTGATCCATTTTCCGAACCACACTCATGAAGGAAAAGAGCGATCCGGTTTGAATTAAAAAACTAAGATACAAAGCCTGTTGTAATAAAAGATAATTTATCCATCTGTTTAAAAATTGTGTGATTTTTATTTTTACTTTGTCCGATTTGTATATATTTGTAAATTATTTATAAATGTTTACGATAT
>SKYC01000112.1 GCA_007128085.1 Saprospiraceae bacterium
AAGGCAGTAGAAAAAGTCAAAATGATTTATAGGGGGAGCGGTTTCGCTTCCCCTTTTTTAATTTTTAATCCGTTACTTTTGCCTCCATTAATATGGGGTGTACACTTCGGACATAATGCGTCCCCTCAGGTTTCCTCCAATCGACCCGATTTTATATTTTGAGGATTGTTTAATTGTTCTGAACAATCAGTGTCCCTGCCTAAGGTTTAGGAGCCAATGACAAATAGGCCTTGGGTTTTTTTAAAAATGTTTGAAAACCTGAATTTTTGTATTAACTTGTCATGATTTAAAAACTTCACTCTATTAAAAATTGAGATGCGTAATTTTAGTTGGTATAGTCTCTGTAAATAGTAAAGTGGGGCCATTTTTTTATACTAAAATTGAATATTATGTGGAAGGAATTTAAAAACTTTGCAGTGAAGGGGAATGTGCTGGACCTGGCGGTAGCCGTTGTTATTGGAGTGGCCTTTGGTGCCATTGTGTCTTCATTGGTCAACGACCTCATTATGCCGCCCATCGGCTTGTTGCTCGGAGGAGTTGAGTTCTCACAATTGGTGGTGACGTTGCAAGAAGCGGTGATTCAAGATGGGGAGGTGGTTAAAGAATCGGTGGAAATGCGTTATGGGGCTTTTGTCCAAACCATTTTGGACTTTTTGATCATAGCTATGGCTATATTTGTTGTCATCAGGGGGTACAACCGGATGCAGAGGAAGAAAGAAGAAGCTCCAGTTCCGGAAAAGCCAAAGGGGCCGAGTACCGAGGAATTGCTCACCGATATAAGAGAATTGTTGAGAAAGCCTTCCTGATTTTATAAATTTTCTTTCTGAGTTTGGGATTCAAATTTTAGGGAACAGGCATTGCTCTGCTCACTTGGAGAACTCATGTTGCAAATTTTGCGTTCTTTATTTAATGAGGTCTTTTTCCTCAAGGAGACTCTGAGTTTATATGCAGATAGCTTCTCGAAATGTGAAAGCAATAAATTCCTTAAAAAAAAAGTGTTTTTTTGGGGAATCTTGTTTGGCGTTGCATATCGCCTCTGCAGTCAAGAATTCAGTTGATCTTTAAATTTTCGAACGAACACCAACAGAAAGTGAAAACAGCAAAAAAAAAAAAAAAATCGGTATTGAAGGGAGGAGAATTCATCGTCAGGGATTCAAGCCCCGAATCACTGTTTGTGCCCTCTGATATTTCAGAGGAGCAGGAGCTCATCCGCAAAAGTTGCCTGGACTTTGTACTCAGAGATGTCCGGTCGAAAGGAGAATTGGTGGAAAATCAGGTCGATTTGTTAAAGAAGGCCGCAGAGTTGGGCTTACTCGGTGCACATATTCCCGAGCAGTACGGCGGCATGGAGTTGGAGAGTAATACCACCACAATCATACTCGAGGAGCTGGGCAAAGGAGGTGGATCTTTTGATACTTCTTTTGCTGCGCACACGGGAATAGGAATGCTGCCTATTTTGTATTACGGAACCGAGGCTCAAAAGAAGAAATACCTTCCACCCATGTGTGAGGGGAATTTGATCGGGGCTTATTGCCTTACGGAGCCGGGTTCGGGTTCCGATGCTCTATCTGCGAAGACCACAGCTACCCTCAGCGATGACGGCCGGCATTACTTTCTGTCGGGACAAAAGATGTGGATTTCCAATGCCGGATTTGCAGGGGTTTTCATCGTTTTTGCGAAAATTGATGGGGAGCATTTTACCGCTTTTATTGTCGACAGAGAAACCGAGGGTCTTGATTTCGGCGAGGAAGAGGAAAAATTGGGAATTAAGGGTTCTTCGACCCGGCAGTTGTTTCTGGACCGCGCAAAGGTACCTGCTGAAAACCTACTCGGTGAAATGGGGAAGGGACATTTGATTGCGTTTGCCGTGCTCAATATAGGACGATTCAAATTGGCTGCCATGTGTATGGGCGGAGCCAAATTGGCCACAGAAATGACGGTTCAATACGCCAACGAACGCGTTCAGTTTGGAGAGGCCATATCCTCTTTTGGAGCTGTTCAATACAAATTGGCAGAGCAGGCCATAAGGATTTATGCATTGGAGTCTGCTGTGTATCGCGTTTCTCAATTGATGCACCAAATGCGCAGTGAAATGATTGAAGGCGGCATGGATTATGCAACTTCCCTTCAGGAGGCGGCCGAGGAATACGCCATAGAATGTGCCTTGCTAAAAGTTTACGGATCTGAAGTGCTCGATTATGTGGTGGACGAACTCCTCCAGGTGTACGGTGGGTACGGATATTCAGAGGAGTACCGCCCCGCCCGAATTTACAGGGACTCGAGGATCAACCGGATATACGAGGGGACCAATGAAATCAATCGCCTTCTGATGGTCAATATGTTGATGAAAAGATCCTTTAAAGGTGAAATAGATTTGACCGGACCGGCATGGGAAGTGCAAAAAGAACTCGCCAAAATGCCTTCATTTGATCAAGCCTCCGGAGACTTTGCGGAAGAGAGCCGGGCGAGAAAGAAAAAAAAAAAGATTTTTTTACTGACAGCCGGTGCTGCTGTGAAGTATCAGATGGATGGGAAATTGGATCTCAAAAAAGAGCAAATGATCCTCTGCTGCATTGCCGATATAATGATCGATGTTTTCATTTCTGAGTCTCTGTTTTTGCGCGTAAAAAGGGAAACTGCTGACGGAGTGGATGAAATAACTCAGGCCATTCTTGCTGTTTTTCTGTCAGATGCTCAAAGCCGCATTGCCAAAAACGCCACAGATGCGCTGTCTTCTTTTGCATCCGGAGATGAACTGAGAGTATTGAAAATGGGTGTTCAACGCTTCAGCAAGTACTCCAGTCCGAATGTGAGTGAAAATCGAAAATTGATCGCCGGGGAAATGATCCGTGCCAACGAATATTGCTTTTGATGGGTATGATTTAAATCCTGGTGGTGTTATGGTATTTACGGGGCAAAAACTGATGTTGAAAAATCTATTTATTTGAGCCAACTTACCCTCACACCAGTATTAATTGGGGTTTTGCCTGCCGAAAACCATGCCCCATCTCTAAAGAGTGGGTTTTCTAAACTTAGGTTTAAAAAATATCCTCAAAATTGCGCTGGGTCGAGCGTGAGCAAAAACAATTAA
>SKYC01000124.1 GCA_007128085.1 Saprospiraceae bacterium
CGCTTACTTCGCCGTATTCAGTAAATTCAAAAGATCGATAAATAGGACTATCTCCCTCGCTGTCTTCGTCTCTGTAAATATTGTCTTCCGTAATGGATACAATGGGCATGCTCAGGGTTAAACCCAACATCAATTTTTCCTCCAAATTGCCCGCAAAGGAGAGATACACCTCATTTATACTGCCCGAATTGCGAATGGTGTACTCCTTATCCAACTCCGTTCCCTCCTCCAAATAATTGAAATAGGACTCCGTTGTATTAGAGTATTCTATAGCGAAAACATCGTAAGCCAGTCCCACCTCAAAATCGTCGATTTGATCGGGCGGAAGGCCTTCCCCCAAGGCAATAAACCGATCCAGTATATTTCCTTCCGAACGAGTGTTGGAGAAGATGTTTCCGTGAAAATTGGCCAGTCGATTGTATCCAACGGCAAATGAAAAATTGGTAAAAGAGGATCCTTCAATGGGTGCTGACAACACCAGGCCAACATTGGTGAACTGCAGATTGGTAAACCGATCCGTTGCCTGATCGCCGGACCAGTTGGAGGTTGAATTGCTGGTGAATAAAACGGGTGTAAATACCAATTCCGATCGTCGGATCAGGGCCAGGCCTGCGGGATTGTAAGCGGATGAGGAATAATCGGCCCCCAGGGCAGTCATTGCACCACCGGCGCCCATGTATCGGGCTGTTCCCGTGTGATCCAGAGTTGAAATTCTAACGGCATTGTCAAGGGTCTGACTGTTTCCGCTTTGAAAAGCGAATAACAAAGTGCCAAAAATCACAATCAAAAATTTACTCATTGGAATTGCTTTGAATGTCTATTTTTAAAAAAAAGCGAAGTGAAAATCGGTTGTATCCACTTCGCTTTAATTCTGAATAAAATTATCAATTATTTTTATCCTCCTCGTCCAGTTCTCCCGGAACTCGAATTGTTTGAGTTAGAGGATCGATTGTTGTTCCTCGAAGGCGATACTCCGGAGGAATTGGATCGACCTGTTCGTGAAGAGTTGACGCCTGAAGACCGATTGTTTGATCGGGGATTACTGAATGATCCCTGACTTTGATTGTTGTTCCTTCCCCGATTTATATCGGAGGATGGGTTTGATCGATTGTTACTTCGGTCCATATGCGATCGGTTCTGATTGCCTCTGGGCTGATCAGTCTGAATGTTTCCACGCTGGTTATTTCCCCTGGTGGCAGGCGATGTCTGTCGCTGATTGACACCGGAACGGTTTTGTCTGTCCGTGCTGGGTACATTTGTTCTGCGATCCGCATGAGATTGATCTCTGTTTACTCGTTGATCGCGGAATCTGTTTTGCGCCTGTCTGGCAGAAGCCTCGCGTGCATTCAATGAGGTGGAAGCCATTTGGTTGGCAGAACTTCGATCACCTCTTCTTTGCTCAGTAGCAGATTCTGAAGATGAACGGCTGCCTCTCTCACCGGAAGAAAGACCATTGCGCTGTTGGGGAGTATCTGCACCACTCAACTGATTACCAGAAGATCTGTCAGAACTTCTCTCATCGCTCGGAGACTGTCCGGTTCTATTCTCTGCATCAGCTGATCTTCCCGACCGCGGAGCGGCACCTCCTGTAACGGATCTGGGGCCGTATTGAGCGCCCCTGGTCGCTACATCGCTACCCTGCGAGGGTGCGGGGTTGTAGTAGTTGTGGACGTAGTAAGTCTGGCTCGTGTAAAAAATGGGACATCCCCAACCACCGTACATAGAACCGTATCCAAAACCGTAGTGATGTCTAAACGGAGAGTATCCGAAAGGACGATAAGGTCTGAACGGTCGGTGAAAAGCGTAATGCGGATGATAAAACGGATCGTAGTAATGGAAATGGTGGTGATGATGCATGCTTCCGTACCTGAATGGCATGGACGACATATATATAGTTACACCCGGTCTGGCATATCCGTAATAGGCTAAATCCACAAAGTAAGGGTCGTAAAAATCCCTGTTCCTCATGGGGCGGTGAAACCTCTTAATTCTTGAGGAATAATAAAAGTCGTAGTCGTCAAAGTATTCATAACTTTGATCGTCGTATTCTCTGTCGCCAAAACTCAAATCCTGACTGGTGCTTGTTGTCGTAGTGGTGGTAGTAGTGGTCGTGGTTGTGTGTCTTTGGTTGTCGGGATTGTAATACAGGTCATCGAACTGAGCTTCTGTACTGAAAGGCAACAGAATCAGTGCGGTGATCCATAGGGCTGCTGTGATGATTGATTTAAACATAAGATCTGTTTTTTATAACTTGCAATATACAACCTTTTCACGTATAGACAAGTTAATTTTAGGAAAATCCCTTGAAAGCGCTCTTAAAATCCATTTGAATTTCTTTTATTTGCGCCTTCAACTGACTATTCACTTACTAATACGTACATTGGGCTTGATTAGTTTCATTTTTGCAACGCATTAATATTTCATTAAATGAGTAAAGGAATCATATCGAGGGAAGAAAATTACTCTCAGTGGTACAACGATATCGTCAAAAGAGCCGGTCTGGCAGATCACTCTGCGGTCCGGGGTTGTATGGTTATCAAACCGCACGGTTATGCCGTGTGGGAAAACATCAAGGCTCAACTGGATAAAATGTTTAAAGAATCCGGTCATGTAAACGCCTATTTTCCCCTTTTTATTCCAAAGAGTTTTTTGAGCCGGGAAGCCAAGCATGTTGAGGGTTTTGCCAAGGAATGTGCGGTGGTAACCCATCACCGCCTGATGAACGATCCGGATGGAGATGGTGTGGTGGTCGATCCCGATGCCAAGCTGGAGGAGGAACTGATTGTGCGTCCTACTTCGGAGACCATCATCTGGAATACCTACAAAGACTGGATACAATCTTATCGCGACTTGCCGCTTTTAATCAACCAATGGGCCAATGTGGTGAGGTGGGAAATGCGGACCCGACCATTTTTGCGGACGGCGGAATTTTTGTGGCAAGAAGGTCATACGGCTCATGCGACCAAGGAAGAAGCCCTGGAAGAAGCTGAAAAAATGCACGAAATTTACGCCCGGTTTGCCGAGGAGTACATGGCGATGCCGGTTATCAAAGGGGTGAAATCAGAAAATGAGCGATTTGCCGGGGC
>SKYC01000163.1 GCA_007128085.1 Saprospiraceae bacterium
CGCGCGGTGGCCATTTTTGTCAAGCTTTTATCAGTAGTCTCTTATGAATCGCAAACCCGGTGGTTCCTTTGAGCTCTTAGAAAACAATTCTGAGCTCATCGGGAAATCAAATGTGGACTTTCTCAGCACCCACCGGAACCCGGTTCACCGAAAAAAACAATTATTCAACTATAGAAATCATACTTAACCGGTTTGAGAACGTTAAGTAATTGACAAAAAGCACGGGTCGGTTTTATTCCAACGGTGCTTTATTGATTTAGAAAAAAAAAATCATATGAAGTTTGAAACAAAAGTAATTCACGCGGGAGTAAAACCCGATCCACAAACGGGTGCAGTCATGACACCCATTTACCAAGTCTCGACCTTTGCACAATCGTCTCCCGGAGTACATCAGGGTTATGAATACGCACGGACGCAGAATCCCACACGCGAGGTATTGGAAAACAATCTGGCGGCATTGGAAAACGGGTTTGGTGCGGTCTGCTTTGGAAGTGGTTTGGCGGCCATGGATGCCATCCTAAAGACTTTGGATGCCGGAGATGAGGTTCTTTCCATCAACGATGTTTACGGTGGTTCCTACCGTCTTCTAAAAACTATTTTCAGCAAATTTGGCATCCGGTCAAACTTCATTGACATGTCCGATTCAAGTCAGATAAAAAAACACATCACCTCCAAGACCCGGCTCATTTGGGTGGAAACGCCCACCAATCCCATGTTAAATGTGGTGGATATCGAAGCGATTTGCAAAGTTGCCCGCGATGCCGGAGTAAAAACCTGTGTGGACAATACCTTTGCCACGCCTTACCTTCAAACGCCCATCGACCTGGGAGCGGATATGGTACTTCACTCAGCAACCAAATACCTCGGGGGACATTCCGATGTGGTGCACGGAGCCGTTATTTGTAAAACCAGTGAGGACCACGAAGCCCTTAAATTTATGCAAAATGCATCCGGTGCCGTTCCGGGACCGCTGGATTGTTTCTTGGTACTCAGAGGTATTAAAACCTTGCACTTGAGAGTTCAAAGAGCCTGTGATAATGCAAAAAAAGTAGCCGAATTTCTCTCTAACCACCCCAAGGTAGGGACCGTGTATTACCCCGGTCTGCAAAACCACCCCAACCATCAAATTGCCAAAAAGCAAATGAAAGATTTCGGGGGTATGGTCTCTTTTGATCTGGGAAATGACGATGCGGAGAGTTGCCGTGAAATAATGGAAAAAACCAAAGTATTTACCCTGGCTGAATCACTGGGCGGTGTAGAGAGCCTCATCGGTCATCCCGCATCCATGACCCACGGTTCAATCCCAAAAGAAGAGAGATTGAAATCGGGACTGACTGATTCTCTGATTCGACTCAGTGTCGGTGTGGAAAATGGCGACGATTTGGTTGAAGATTTAAAACAGGCGCTCGATCACCTTTGATTGAGGCCTTTCAATAAATACCCAATAAATTAATCGTGGTGATCCATTTCCAGTAATTTTATCATCTTATCCTCTAGTGGCTCTGAGTAGGCACCGTAAGCGGATACCAGCGCGCCTTTTTTGCCTCCTGGCCCGGAAATGGCGTAAACCACAGACATATCGGAGGGGTTGCTTTCTCCTTCAAAGCGATAAACTTTGTCCACCACACAGTCGTCTGGGTCGAGTTTTTCATTGGTAGTACTGCATTCTATGCTGTCTTTTAAGACTTTGAAATTATTGGTGTATCCCTGCTTTTTGAGGTCCTCAAGGGCCTCTACCATGGTTGAATAATCTTCTTTCATATCTTTTGGGTTTTAGAACTGGTATTTTAATAAAGGTGAACCACTTTTACTCACATCTTCTTCGCTACGGTCAGAAAGATTGGCTGGAATTAATTCCCCTTGATTGTGAATCACTTACAAATAAATTAACGTCCATTAGAATTATTTGTTCAAGACCGGTTTGTTATTGCTCTTCCCGGACCGATTACACAGTAACAACCACAATCAATCCGGTCAAGGTGAATTTCCAAACCTTTCCAACAAGCGATAACAAACGTTTACAAACGGTTACAAGCATTTATTCTACGGCTACAGCAAAGTACCTGTAGGATATTTGTGGTGTCAAACAAATTTTATTCACTAATCAAAACTTTTACGTTATGACACATTTAAGTAATCACGTTCAGTTAATTGGCAATCTCGGAGCCGATCCGGAATTCATTTCATTTGAAAACGGCAATCACCTGTGCAAGCTAAGTATTGCTATCAATGAATACTACAAGGACAAGGCCGGTGAAAGGCAGACCAAAACCTATTGGCACCGGGTCATCTCCTGGGGTAAAACCGCAGAATTGATGTCCCAAATGCTTAAAAAAGGTTCCAGGGTAGCCGTTACCGGGAAGATTGTCAAGAGGGACTACGAGGATAAGAATGGTCAAACTCGTTATGTAACGGAAGTCCAGGCCAATCAATTTCTCAACCTGAGTCCCAGGGAACCAGCTGAAGCTGTTTAATCTCATTAACCACCAGCCCGGATATTTAATTGAATAATCCGGGTTAGGAACTAAAGGGAGAGGGCAGCCCGGATCTAAAGCACCTCATTCAGGTGGTCTGATTATGTTTTGAACTTTTGTGTAAGGCCTTACACACTAAATCAGAATCCCTTAGGCCCGATTCGGGTTCCGCCCTTTCTCTCTTTTTTATGTACAAACTGTCCTTATCCCTGGAGAGTTGCATATTACTCAACAGCATTCCGGTGTTTCGGTACTTATTTTTACTACCACAACACTCCTTTTATCCAACAAATTTTTAGTGGCACCATCCGTGGGGTCAACCAATAATTCAATGTTATTCCCCTATGACCGTAAGTAAAACTCGCGGAGGTGAACCGCTTCGTATCCTTTAAACAAATAAGACCATGGAAACGACCAATAACATCAAGTCATGGGCGGCAGAAGACCGTCCGAGAGAAAAACTCTTATGCCGTGGGGTGCGCTCCCTGACCAATGCCGAACTTATGGCGATTTTATTGGGATCGGGATCGAGAAATCAATCCGCAGTGGATCTGGCCAAAACCATATTGGCATCCTGTGATCAAAATCTGGACG
>SKYC01000260.1 GCA_007128085.1 Saprospiraceae bacterium
ACATTGATTATCAAAGGGTTACGACTGTAAAAGGTTGTAACCCTTTATTCGTTTGCAGAAGGATTGCAAAAAAATAGCAGACCTGTGAAATATCACCAAGGAATAAACAAAAAGGAGTAGTCGTTGTGGAGTTTACGACGCGTCAGCGTGGAATCCATCATCGCCCACAATGATTTACAAAGGGTTACGACTGTAAAAGGTTGTAACCCTTTATTCGTTTGCAGAAGAATTGCAAAAAAATAGCAGACCTGTGAAGTATCACCAAGGAATAAACAAAAAGGAGTAGTCGTTGGGGAGTTTACCACGCATCAGCGTGGAATCCATCATCGCCCACATTGATTATCAAAGGGTTACAACTTTAAATAGTTGTAGCCCTTTTTCCTTTGCAGAAGATTTGCAAAAATCATTAGAAATGAGAGATATTAAAATAATTAATGGTAAGGACTTGAATAAAGGAGGCTGAGGTGACAAGATTAAGATGCCGCCACTCTGTGCCTTTTTTTTGCTTCTTACCAGATTGGTTTAACACTGAACAACTTTTTATCAATTGTTATCTACTTGCTTGCATTGCTCGTTCGGGATTGATTAAACTGTCAAACCACCTTACAGTTAGGTGCAAATTAAACTGCGTACCCCCACCAATGGATTGCCGCGTACCCAACTTGTTGGCGTATTGGGTTGAAATCAATATATTGGGAATGATTATATAAGGTACGTAGAACCGAAATCTTTGTAGAAAAAGCTAATCTGGGTAATTTATTCTTTTCGCAGTTTTTGCAAGTTTTTTAGCAATCCCACGCGAGATATTTCCTTTTATCAATGCATGGGCTGGATTGTCAGGTAAGGGGTCGTGATGATTTTCAAGGCCAAGTGAAGAAGTAAATTCCGACTGTAAACTGTATAATCGAAATCTAGCTTTGCTCTGAATGGACTTTTTATAGGTGGTCAGACGGTCGACGTCTACAGACAATCCATCCTCTCCTTTTTTCGGCCTAAAACTGGATGAGCTTGGGGTGCCGTCGGGTTTGATAAAATTTGGGTGCAAAAACAAAACTCTTCTCAGGAGTAAATCACCAGGGAGTATGTCGATTTTGTCCATTAATAATGCTGGTTAATCTTTGAAAAATTGGATCATTTTATCAAAATGATCAGGTAGGCGTCCTTCAAAGACAAATTCATCTTCCTGAAATAATACCAACTCTGTACTTGCATCGGGTAGAAAGTACAATTCAGCGGATTTTACACCCTTTTGAAATTCGAGCATTACTTCTCCATCCACCCCCGGTGAGGTAAAATAAAAAGGAAGAGCCAAATGGTGACATTCAATAATAAATCGCATAGCAGCATTAATGGCTTTTTTGGACGGTGCCTCTGCATTATAACTATCCCAATCCGGTAGCAATTCTCTAAAACCATTGAGCTGTTGTAATAATCTTGCGATTTTATCTGAAAAAACGTTTAAACGCTGCAAGTAAATACTGGAGGTCTCTGGTTCAAAATTATGCCATACCCGATCAGTAGTTGCATTTTGCATTCCATAAAGAGCCGAAGGTTCATTTAAAACTTGCATAAAAATGGTCTTTACAAATCTTTTTGAATAAATTGGATACTTCAATATGAGCCAGTTTCAACCACGACAATACTTTTTCCCGATTCAGGTGTTCAGAATGGGCTATATTGGTTTGCCACACAAATGTATCTTCATTTCTTTTGTTTTTACCTGTGGAAAAAGTAACGGTTATGCGCCCGGTATTATTGGTTTCAAACGATTGTTGAAAATTGAACTCCCTTAACTCGCATGGTGTGTCAAAGTGATTTTCAAAGCTAAAGTTGATGTTATTGTGCACGAATGACTGCCAGTCTTTGAATCCATAATCCGCTACCCTGACTACATCAATATACCTGAGTGAAACATTGCTGTAATCTATGGATCCATAACTTTTTTCCAGTGCTTGAAGGGTAAAATGGATATTTGGGAGGAAATTTTTTTCCCAATCGTATTTTTTATCTGTGTCATTTACAGTGGCAATTCCCGGTCCTATCTGCACAACCGGCCAGGTTTGCCCAGCCTCCCAAAACTGATACAGTGTTTGGTAATTGAACAAAGAGGATGGAAGGGGGATCGAATGCTTCTTCAATCGATATGGAAATTTATCCTTCATTAGGGCATCAAATTTACCTAAAACAAAAGGGAACTCGGGATCTGTTAAAAACTTTCCCGTTGAATCCGGTTGTAAGGGCCAGCGAATCTCGAATATTACTTCCTGTAAAGGAGCATTTGGTAGTTTGCTCATAAACTATTAAAGGTATAGATGAGTCCACTACGAAAACCTCTTTCTATTACAAATGGCTGCAAAATCCAATATCTTTGTCATTAGGAATATTCTTTCCTCCACGTAGCTATGGTTACGTGTGTGGAATATTTTCCCTTCTTCCTCGATCTTGAATTTTTCGCTCATTTTCACGACAAAAGGGTTTTCGGAGTGGACTCATTGATTATCCAATCTCTTCTTCTGTAAAGATATAAAATGTCAATTCATTTAGGTAATGGATACCCAATGAAATTTAATAGCGAAGTTTATGATGCGATTTGAGAGTAATTTGCTTTTGTTCGGAATTATCCTCTATGGTTATAAGCCTACTCCCCCTCATTTTTTTGACTGGTCTGTAAGTCCCAAAAACCCGCATCATCGCGCTCGCGGCCACACCAGTGTTTCACCGAAAATGGGAGAACCGACATATCCCCGGATCTCTACCTGGTTATCTCCAATGGAATTGATTCTGCAACGGTAGATTTTACCGGAATCAACGTCCAGTATTTCACCCCCTGACCACCGGCTGCCGTCCCATTCCAAACCCCAGATAAGATCCATTCCCATGAGTTTTTTGTTTTTCAATTCGTCCGTACATTGTTCGCATCGGGCATTTTCATAACCCTCTTTCAATTCTTTAATCCGCGCGCGCAGTTCGTTTCCCTGTCGGTAAAACTCCACTTTGGAACGCATTTCCTGGGTTCCATCATCAAGTATGAGAAAAACTCCCT
>SKYC01000371.1 GCA_007128085.1 Saprospiraceae bacterium
AAGATCCTTCCGTTTTTGATCTGCCCGGGCAACCTATTTTTCTATACTATAATTATACGGAAAAAGACAAAAAATTAGGGGAGGGCGCTATTATCGCCGCCCCCTTCCCATTCTGGACTGTAATTCTTCCATCATTTCTTCGGAAATTTTCTCAAATTCCTCTCTGGTGACTTTTTCTCCCCTCGTAGGCGCCTGCAACCTGGAAGTTGATACCGGCCCTGCATTGATCTCCGTCGCAATATATATGCGTTCGTTGTAATTGATGACAGCCATCAGAACCGCACCGGGGAGGCCAAAATACCTTTCGGGCCCCACTGAAACGGGAATTTCCGGGCTAAACCAAACCTCGATCATGCTGCTGTCCCGGTCGTCCACCCTGTAAGCGAGTTGACATATTTTGCCGGCAATCACCTCCGATCTGCCCGTGAGTGTCCAGGGGTACCATTCTACCTCCTCTACGATCAGGTAATCATCGTTCATCAATCCCCTTTGGACCGTATAGGTATTTTCCTTTAAATTTTGGTGATGAATCTCCCTGGCGCTCATTCGAAACCACCCACCTCTTCCACGTCCTAATTCTTCCTCGTAATCGATGAAGACAGACTGTTCCCGATTAAAAATCAATTCTTTTTTTGAATCCTGAAATTCAGGGATACTGGCTTTCATCCCCTCCATACCTTCCGGCAATAATTGATGCAGGTTGATTTTTACTTCGTAGATGATGCTTCCCTCTGTTATTTGAGCTTCCATTGAAGCAATCGCAAAAAAATACACAATTGATAAAATATATCCAATTCGCATAACCTTGTTTTTTTATACCTTAATTTAAAACGATTGAATTCAGAAAAAAAGACAATTGATTCCTTTTCTATGAAAATCAATCCCCTTCGCCGTCAAAGTTACAACGGGAGTTCCAAATAATCGCCATTGCACATCAATTCATCATACCCCTCATCATTCTAAACATGCCTCCTCTTGAGGCAGCGGGATTGGCAGCTGCGTTGATATTGTACCTAAACTCCAGCATAAAATACCTACCAAGCGAAAGCGTCCGCTCCTCTTCAATAAAATTCAAATCCGCAGTTCTGTTAAAGCCCACATTTTTATTGAGTAAATCGACTCCCATAAGCTTCAACTGAATTCTGTTGTCTTCCATAAAGAACCTGGAAACCGAAGCGTTCCACAAGGGGATATCGTCGTCAAACAAACCGTCATCGCTGCGGTACTGAGTGATATTTATACCCGTTTCAATCTGCCATTTATCCTCGGCCAGATTGGTTCTTACATCCAGGCTGTGGCGATAGGTTTGAAATTTTGAATTCAAACTCTCCATAATGAGGTAACGCGTATCGGATTGTGTCGCCCTTGAGCGAAGGTTGATATTGAGCCATTCATTCAGCTCGTAATCCAACCTCAGGTCGACCGATGGAACAAAGGTTCGCGTTTCACTTTCCACCTGGTTGACAATTGCATTGCCCCAGTTGTAGGTTGTGCTCAGTCGGAGATTGGCCCGAATGCCGGTTTCACCGAGAGGGCGACCGTAGTTAACAGAACCGGTCACACTCCAATCATCCGATACATTGACCGGTTGGCGCACCCTTCGCAACTGCTCGTCAAAACTGATGGCTTCCCGTATGCGGTTTTTCGTATAAGAGACATTTCCAAACACAAAAAAGTTTTGAAAGGTCATCATATCGAAAGTGGTATATCTGTAACACAGGCGGTGGGTGTATTGGGGCTCGAGATACGGGTTGCCGCGGTAGAGGTTCAAAGGATCTGAATTATCAATAACATCCTGTAATTGAATAACAGACGGTTCCCTCACAGAAGTATTGTAACTCAAATTCATGTTTTTTCCTCTTTGAATTTCATAATTCCATGAGAAACGGGGAAGTAAATAATCAAAGTCTCGCTTTACCGGACTGTCGTTGCCCCGAATCTCCCCTTCGAGGGTTGAAAATTGGTAATCCAGGCCCGCATTGATGTTGCTCTGATCCGTCACCAAACGAGCCGATAATCCCATGCGGTGATACAAAAAGTCTGAATCGTATTGCTGTGAAAGAGCGGGCACCACTATGGGATTGTTCTCATCGGAAAGATCGATGACTTCTCTGCTATTGCCTCTTATGCTGTTATTGAATGCATATTGTGTGGTCAGAAAAAGGTTTTCCCGAAGAGGCTCTGTGAACTGGATGTCGGCCCCAAAACTATGACTGGTATTGTCTACATCCTGATTCTCGTTGATTTCATCAATGGATTCTGATCCATCGTTGTCAAACAATTGATTAAAGGCCATCAGTAAACCATCCTGTTGATTTTTACCATACGATCCCGATAGGGTTCCCGCCAATACCCGTCCTCTGGTAGGAAATCGATGTCTCAATGTCAAAGATCCGTTCCAGTCGACGTTATCCCCATCTCCTGTGAATTCCTGGTCACTGACATTTCTCGTTTTTTCTGCCTCATTATTGTTGATCAGATCCGTGCTACGGAATTCATCTCTCAGGGTATAGTTGAGGCGGGTATTCAATCTGAGTGCAGATCGCTGACCGATACTTTGATCCAATCTTAGGTTGAGTCGGTGGTCGTAATTCTGCGATTCATTGAATGCCACCTCGGTTGTTCTGAGTACCTGGTCACCCGGCAAAAAATTATCGCGATTCAATTCTCTTTCATTGGTGTGATCTCTCAACCCAAAGAAATAACTCGCATTGAATTCGTTGTCTTTTCCGTATGCCTGTGTGAATTGCAAGCCCGCACTGTAAGAAGTCAGGAATCCGGATTGCTGCCCCTGTCCAACCAGGGGATTACCTCCACGAACGCCACCTCCACGACCTCCACCGCCCATCATGCGCTGCATTCCACCGGAAAACTGAAAATAATCCTGCCACGAGAATCCCAGTTCATTGATATTGTTTCCTCCAGCCAGCAGTGCAATTTGTCGATTTTCATCAAAGCGATTGAGGCTGAGTCGACCGTTGAATCTATCGTCCGTACCGTACGCACCTGTTGCGTACCCAAAAGCCCCGCCTCTGCG
>SKYC01000292.1 GCA_007128085.1 Saprospiraceae bacterium
CTCTGTGGACCAGGCCGGCCTCAGAACAATGCCTGCATCGGTTCGTGAGGAGTTGAAAAATGCAGACCAGGTGGTTGTTTCTCTGCACAGAATGGGCCGTTTTTTGAACAACAACTACGGACTGGATCCACACACCATACATTTTATCCGTGAACTGGCCGCTGAAACAGAGGTGGCGCTGGTGATTTTTGGCAGTCCTTATGCCCTGCGAAACTTCGATGGGTTGCAGACGGTCATGGTGGCCTATGAAGACGGGGAGCGATTCAGAGATTTGACCGCACAGGCCATCGGTGGAGCTTTCGCCATACAAGGGCGGCTGCCGGTCACGGCTTCTGATAAATCCACCTCGGGAATGGGAATCAATGTGCCGGCTCAATTTCGGTTTGGGTTTGCACTGCCCGAAGAAGTGGGCCTGTCCTCAGACACCCTGGATCAAATCAGAGTGCTGGTAGAAGAAATGATTGGCAGCAGAGCCGCTCCCGGCTGTCAGATTCTCGTTGCCAAGAACGGGAAAGTGGTTTATCAGGAGTCTTTTGGGTATCACACCTACGACAAAAATACCCGGGTTCAGAACCACCACCTGTACGATTTGGCTTCTCTGACCAAAGTTCTGGCAACGACCTACAGCATCATGGATTTGTTTGATAAGGATCAGGTGAACATCTTTCAGCCATTGGGGGACTACTTGTCCTATGTGGATAAAACCAATAAAGCGCCACTGAAAATACACGACATCATGGTCCACAAATCCGGACTGAATGCATGGATTCCCTTTTACAGGGAAACGGTTGAAAGGGTGAGTCACAGAATTGTTCACAAACCGGAAATTTACAGTCAAAAATACTCCCCTGGTTTCAATCTGAGAGTGTGCGAGGGGTTGTGGATCAACAATGAATACCCCAATGTCATACGCAATGAAATAATCGAATCGCCGCTGGGTCGCAAGAATCGCTACGTATACAGCGATTTGGGGTTTATTATGATGGCGGATATGATTGATGAGGTCACCGGTTTGCGGTTGGATGAATATGCGGAGAAAAAGATTTACAGTCCTCTTGGACTTCGGAATACACTGTACAATCCCTGCAGATATTTCGCTGATAGTTTGATAGTGCCCAGTGAGCGGGACAATTATTTCAGGATGGAAAAATTAAGGGGATACGTTCACGATATGGGTGCAGCCATGCTCGGAGGCGTCAGTGGACACGCGGGTTTGTTTTCAAATGCCCTGGAAGTGGGGGTGATTATGCAATCCCTTTTAAACGGAGGGTTTTACGGAGGGAAGAGATTGGTGGATCCCCTGACAGTTTCTCTTTTTACCACCCGACCACAGATGGAGAGTCGGCGAGGGATCGGATTCGATATGAAAGAATTGAATAACGCGAGGCGGCCCAATATGTCAGATATGGCATCGCAGCGAACCTTTGGTCACATGGGGTTTACCGGGACAGTTGCCTGGGCCGACCCGGAGCACCAGTTGATTTTCGTAATCCTGTCCAACCGGACGTATCCATCTATGGAAAATCGCCGGTTCATAAGAGAAAACTACAGAATTAAAATTCAGGACATCATATACCGGGCACTCATACACACACCCGGATCGGGCGTATAGGCGTTATTTTCAACGATGTGGGCGCAATAAATCGCTGTTGTTGAGCCATTTAATTTGTAGAAAACGAGGGGGTATTAGAAATTCAGATCTGTGGTTTCGGGCTCAATTAAAAATAAAAGCAGTCGATATTACCTCTTAATTCCGGAAAAAACTAAACTTTGTCTGAGTACTTTATTTTCAATTTGATTGACCGATGTTAAAATTCAATTTAGCGCGGCGCTATTTGGTGGGTAAAAAATCGACCAATGCCATCCATTTCATTACGGGAATTTCCATGTTGGGATTGTCTGTAGGTACGGCTGCATTGATCATTATACTATCTATATTCAATGGTTTTCAGGATTTGCTGATGCAGTTTTTCAGCAATTTCAATCCACAATTAAAGGTTACCCCCTTGCAGGGAAAAAGCTTTTTGCCGGAGACCGATATGGTGGAATTTCTGGAGAACAATCCGGACGTAAAAGCCTTTTCCTTCACTTTGGAAGAATTGAGTCTTTTTGAATACGAAGACCGGGTAGAGATCGGTACCATCAAAGGAGTGGACGATGCGTTCAAGGAGGTCAGTTCGCTGGAGGAATCTATGCGCGAGGGCAGGTTCAGCCTCAGCGAATCGGGTGGGAACCGGGCTTTGCTGGGAGCGGGTATGGCGCGAAAACTGGGGGTCAATGTGATGGATCAGTTCGCATCCCTTACAATCTATATGCCCGACCAGAGAGCCTCACTGATGGATCAGCCATTTAAAAGCAAATTGATACGACCCGGTGGTACTTTTGCCGTGCACAGCGAGGTCGATCAGGAATACGTAATCGTTCCCATCGATTTTGTACGCGACCTGCTGAACGAACCGGAGGAAGTGAGTTCAATTGAAATCCTAGCTCATCGGGAATCTGCAATCCCCTCTATTCAAAGTGAGTTGATCAATCGGTTTGGCGATCAATATCTCATACGCGACCAATACCAGCAGGACGAAGCTTTTTACCGCATCATGCAGATTGAGAAATGGGTCAGTTTTGCCATTTTGAGTTTGACCCTGGTACTGGTGGCTTTCAATCTGGTGGGAGCACTGTGGATGATTGTTTTGGAGAAAAAAAGGGACATAACCATACTCAAGGCCATGGGAGCGGATGAAAGTTTTATTAAAAATGTCTTTTTCCTGTCGGGTTTGTTGATCGGTATAGGCGGTATGCTGATCGGCATTGTCATTGCCCTGATTTTTTACATTTTGCAAACAACCATGGGCTTGATACCGGTCCCCCCGGGCTTCATTGTGGATTCCTATCCCATTAGTTTGCAGTGGCAGGACTTCATCATTGTAGGTATTACGGTCTCGGTGATTAGTGTGCTCGGAGCCATCTGGCCGGCACTCAATGCGTCGGGGATGAATGTGTCGCTTAAATCGGACTAGTTCTGTTGATGGCC
>SKYC01000058.1 GCA_007128085.1 Saprospiraceae bacterium
CTCATAAAGAGTGCTTCTGATTTGAGTTTTGCTTCAGTCTGGTCAAAAATGGTTTGTTTCTTTTTGGAGGGAAAAGTGTTTGTTATGGCCTACAAAAACAATGAAGTTCGCCTGGCCAACTTTTATCATTACGAATTGCCGGCCGATGCGTTGTACTACATTTTGTGGGCCAGAAAAGAGGTTTTTGAATCCGAAGAAGTTCCGGTTTTTGTCAATGGTTTTATTCACAATAAATCCAAGTTGTTTAAGGAACTCAAATCCTACATAAAAGAAATACACCTCGGCTGCAAATTTAACCAGGGAAAAATTGATTCGGATGAAAAGGGGTTTGACCGTCACAGTTTTGAGTTGTTATTGGGCAGTTGATTTTTGAGTGGTATCTTTGCAGTGAAAGGAATTTTAGAGATGAGAGTAATTAGTGGTTTTCTAAAGGGACGGAAATTTAATCCCCCGGCAAACAATTGGCCCACGCGTCCGACCACGGACTTTTCAAGGGAAGGCCTGTTTAATATTTTGCAAAATGAACTGAACTTCAGTGAAGTAAAAGCACTCGATCTGTTTGGAGGTACAGGCAGCCACAGTTTTGAACTGATCAGCCGGGGTTGCCAATCAGTGACCTATGTAGATAAGCACCGACCCTGTGTGAAATTTGTAGAAAAGACGGCTGGGGAATTCGGAGTCAGTGAATACATTAAACTCCTCGCTATGGATGTGGCTGTTTATATCAAATCATCTGCTTCGGATCGGTTCGATTATATTTTTGCCGGCCCACCTTATCCGCTCCCCTGGTTGGATACCATTCCGGATCGGATATTTGAAAATCAACTTTTGTTGCCCTCAGGCCTGCTGGTGCTGGAGCACAACCCAAAACACGATTTCAGTCAGCACCCTTTTTTCAGAGAACTCAGAACTTACGGAACGACGCATTTTAGTTTTTTCTATAATTTAAATAAAGCAGATCATGAGGGCGAACTACAATGATATCCTTTTAGAAGGCCTTCTGATTTCCCGTCGCAACGGATGATAAAACTGCACTTTCTCTGAAAAATAATAAAAATTAACTATTTTTGACCCAACATAAAATCATCCACAATGAAAAACTTATTAATGTTTGTTTTTGCCATTTTTATTATCGGGTGTGCTCCCGAACAGGAAGAAAAAACCCCCGGGGAGGACAACCCTCTGCTTAAGGAATTTGATACCCCTTATGGTGTGCCACCTTTTGAGGAAATAGAAGAATCGCATTTTCTTCCAGCCATTAAGCACGCCCTCCAAGTCCAGAAAGAATGGATCGATGAAATCATCAATAATGAAGAGGATCCCACTTTTGAAAATACCATTGAAAAAATGGACGACAGTGGAGCCCTTCTTTCTCAGGTATTGTTGGTTTTTTACAACCTGAGCAGTGCACATACCAATTCTGAAATTCAATCCATTGCACAGGAAGCTGCACCACTTATCAGCGCGAATTCAGACGATATCATCCTCAATGAAGATTTGTTTGAACGCGTAAATGCGGTTTACCGTCAAAAGGATGAATTGGGCTTGCGAAGCGACCAGCTTAAATTACTGGAGGATACTTACCGCAGTTTTGTCAGAGGTGGTGCTCTTCTCAGTGAGGAGGACAAGGAAGAATTGAGGGAACTCAACAGCCGACTTTCAGTGATTACACTTCAGTTTGGTGACAATGTACTGGGCGATGTAAATAACTGGGAATTGATCATCGACAATGAAGAAGATCTTGCCGGTTTGCCTAACAGTGTAAGAAACAGCGCGGCCAAAGCCGCTGAAGATGCGGATATGGAAGGCAAGTGGAAGTTTACCCTTCACCCGCCCAGTTCTATGCCTTTTCTCACTTACGCAGACAACAGGGAATTGCGAAAAGAAATGCTGTTGGCTTATATCAACAGAGGCAACAACGACAATGAGTTCGACAACAAAGATATCTTGACCGAAATAACCAACATACGGTTGAAAAGGGTCAATATGCTTGGATACGAAACACATTCACACTTTGTACTCGAAGAGGGAATGGCCAAAGATCCGGAAACGGTCATCGACTTACTGGAGCAACTATGGGATCCCGCTCTGCGCGTGGCCAATCACGAGAAGCAAATGCTACAGGATATGATTAACGAGCAAGGAGGAGATTTTGAGTTAGAAGCCTGGGACTGGCGGTATTATGCTGAAAAGGTTCGCCTTGCAAAGTACGACTTGGATGACGAGGTCTTAAGGCCGTATTTCGAAGGGGAAAATGTGGTCAATGGCATGTTTGAACTGATGGAGAGATTGTGGGGAATACAGTTTGAGAAATTGAACGATATGCCGGTTTATCACGAGGAAGTGGAGGTGTACAAAGTGCTGGAAGAAGACGGTTCTTTGCTCGGAATTTTCTACATGGATCTCTACCCAAGAGAAAGTAAAAGATCAGGAGCTTGGATGAGTAGTTTTAGAACTCAGACGAGAGATGAAGACGGAAATCGCGTTCACCCTGTCGTGACCATTGTCTGCAATTTCACCCCTCCTTCCGGTGATAACCCCGCTCTATTTAGCATCGATGAAGTCACCACACTCTATCACGAAATGGGGCATGCTCTGCACGGACTGATGTCGGATGTTTATTACAGAAGCCAGGCGGGTACCTCTGTTTCGCGTGATTTTGTAGAACTGCCCTCTCAGATACTGGAAAACTGGGTGACTGAACCAGAAGTTTTGGAACTGTTTGCCTATCACCATGAAACAGGTGAATTGATCCCCTCCGAACTGGTCCAAAAAATGGAGGAAAGTTCACTTTATGGAACAGGCTTCAGAACAGTTGAATACTTGGCTTCTTCGTGGTTGGATATGGCTTACTACCACCGCACCGAACCTTTGGAAACTCCGATCAACCATTTTCAAAAGCAGGTAGCAGCGGACATTAACAAACCCAATGCAATACCATTCAGACATGGAAGCACCCATTTTCAACACATATTTAGCGGCGGGTATTCTTCCAATTACTACAGCTATATATGGTCGGAAGTATTGGA
>SKYC01000105.1 GCA_007128085.1 Saprospiraceae bacterium
CTGCCTGAATAGGTAGAGTAAGTACATTTTCCTCCACGCGGGTAATGATGTCCACTGCAGCAGACATTCCGGGCCTGAGTGGGAACAAACTACCGGGGCGAATCAGGCTTTCGTAAGAGGATGGATTGATGCGCACCTTTACGATGAAATTGGTCACACGGTCAGATGTCAGAGAACCGCCCACCTCCCCAACATTGGCAGCTGAACTGGCGATTTCGGTCACCCTTCCGTAGAAGGATTTGTCTATATAGGCATCCACCTCTATTTCAACAGAGTCCCCGGGTGAAACTCTGAGAATATCGTTTTCACTGACCTCCACCTGCACTTCCATGGTATTGAAATTGGCGATGCGCATCATTTCAGTTCCCGTCATTTGTATGGTACCTACGACGCGTTCGCCCAATTCGACATCCAGTTTTGAAACGACGCCATCAACCGGCGCCTGGATGGTTGTTCTCTGCAGACTGGTTTGCAGTTCATTCAGATTGGCTCTCGCGCCCTCAATGCTGTAATTGGCTGCCTCTACATTTTGCTCCGCACTGGAAATTGAAGCCCTCGCGGATTGAAGATTGGCTTGTGCAGATTCATAACTCGCCAGAGAGTTGTCGAATTCCGATTCAGAAATGATTCCGTCTCTGATCAATTTTTCATTTCTTTCGTGCATGCGTTTGGCGTTTCTATACTGCGCTTCTACTTGATTTTTCTGGCCGCGGGCATTCTCGAGAGAAGCCATGGCTACAGCTCTCTGAGCCTTGGCATTGTTGAGATTGGCGCGCCCCCTTTCCACAGCGGAAATGTAGGTGTCCGGATTGATGCGAACCAATATCTGACCCGTTTTGACCGAATCCCCCTCTTTTACAGTCAACTCCACAATTTCGCCGGACACATCCGAACTGATTTTCACTTCTCTTTCGGGAAAAACTTTTCCGCTGGCTGTCACCCGCTCTACGATGGTGCGATGGGTGACCTCATCGGTATTTACTTTTTCACCGGTACTTTTATCCGTGTTAAAAATGAACATCAATATCACCAGCAAAACAATGGTTGCGATGAGTATCCAGATGAGTTTCTTGGCTTTCATAAACTTTTTTTTTAATCTAAAACAATGGGATTGCCCAGGTAAAAGTCGATGACTTTTAATTTGAAAATATAATCGTATTTGGCTTGAAGTAAATTGTTTCGCGAGTTGTTGACCAGGTTTTGTGAATTGATCAGGTCAAAACCGGTGGCCGTTCCGGCCTCGAGTTTGCGCTCTGCATTGCGGAGAGCGCTCTCACTTGCCTCGAGCGAATGCTCTGCAGCCCGATATGCCAGAGCTGCAGCCCGCGCTTCTGTCTGCGCCTGAGAAATATTGTTTTTGAGGCTTTGTCGGACGGCCTGGTCTGAATTGACGGCTGATAGCGTATTTAGTTTGGCGCGTTGTACATTCAGGCGTGAATTCAGATTGTTGTATATAGGAATCGATATAGTAACTCCCAGTCCGTATCCGAAATTGGCATCCAGTTGATCCACATAAGCCTGATCTCCGAATTTTGGAACCGTGCTGGGGATGGCAATGACCGAGGGTTCACCATTGATAAAAGCGGGGAACTCATCCAGGACATTTTCAAAACCACGAATTTCCTGTCCCCGGTTGGAGTAATTGGTAGACAAACTCCCCCCGAAGTTGATGGACGGCAACAATCTACCCTCCGCAATTTTTTCTCCCATTTCTGCCGACTTGATCTGCATTTCACTGCTTTTAACAACCGCTTGATTGTCCAGTGCGCGTTCGTAAAGGTATTGAAAGTCGGTGGTTAGCAAAGGGTCGGTTTCAGGTATTTCCAGGTCCGGCCTGTCGAGTTCCATCTGATAACCGGGTTCCAACATCAAGAGGTTTTTCAACTGCAGCATTCCCTGTTCCACAGCATTTTCTGCCATGACCACTCGCTCTTCGTCCAAAGCTACCTGTACCCGGAGGTCGTATATTTCCGTAGCTGCACTGACTCCTGCTTCGATCAGGGATTCCATGCGCTCCAGCTGCCGCTGGCTGATTTCCAGTTGACGGAGGGCATTGTCCAGATTGTCTTCGGCAAACAAAACATTGAGGTAATAAGTCACCACATTGAGTTGCATGTTGTCTATGGTTTGACGGGTGTCGTACTCCGCCGCCCGTTCCTGGTATTCGGCCTGTTTAATGGAGCGCGCAATGGCAAATCCGTTAAAGATCGGTACCGACACATTGAGCGACCAACTGTTGAATGTGAGGCTTTCGGTGCGGAATTGATTGGTAGACGGATCGATGGTTCTCCCAAAATTGTTTCCGATATTGGTCGATGCATTGAGCGAAGGGTAGCGATTGTGGCGGGCCTGACGCGATCCAATGCTGGCCATTTCTTCATTGATCAAAGCATTTCTGATGTCCAGATTGTTTTCAATTGCGTGCCTGACACAGTCCTCCAGTGTCCAGACCTCCTGCGCTTGAGAAGAAGAGATATTCGCGAATGTTAGACAACCGATAAAAAACAGTAGACTGCTGAATTTCATTTGTTTTTGTTTTGGATTAAAAAAACCTGAGTTCTCAAATTATCCGGCGGAGGAATTACTAACCGGGAAATTCAATGCAATAATAAAGATAAGTAAAGAAAATGTACCTCCTTTTTATATCAAAGCCTTGAAATATCGGATAAATGTAGAATTCAGATTGAGCTGTGGAGTCAATCCGGGCAGATTGAATGGGATTATTTATCGATCATTGGCCAAAATGATAAAATTATTATTAGTTTTGGGTAAACTTATATACAAATTTTTGATAATGAATGACATTGGAAAGAAACCATTCAAGATAAGAAAATACTCTTCCAAAGGATTTGATCTTTTTAAAGCCAGGCCTTTACATTTTATAGGCGCTTTGCTACTCTATTTTGTTATTGGATCAGTGATTGTTAATTTATTGGGGGAGGGGTCTTCCTTTTTGTATAATCTGGTCAATATCGCACTTTTTGCCGGAATTACGGTGATGTCTCATCGGATCTACGAGGAAGA
>SKYC01000221.1 GCA_007128085.1 Saprospiraceae bacterium
CGTTATCGCTCAATCGCACCCATTGAATATAAATCTCCTGTCCTGCTCCACCCGGTAAAAAGGCGGGTGGGAATGGTATACTCATGGGGAATATAAAAATCTCATTGTCTATACAAATGGGATCATCCCAACTCAGCTGGACTTCCAACACACTCAATTCAAGTATGAAGAAACTGTCGCATTGCGGGAAAGATTCCTGGGGTATAAATATTTCACCTTCGGTTCCAAAGATTCCTGTTTCAGTATAACTCACACCGTTCGGCATTTCAAAATGATCTCCAAAACAAATTACCTCCTGGAAATACTCATCATCTCCTTCGGTGGGTAAGAAATTATCGGGAATCACGTATAATTCAAGGAAGGCAGCCACTTCACATCCCCACTGATTGACCGCGACCGTTTCCTCTACGAATGGGTCGGGATTGGGCGTCTGACCAAATCCCCAGTCGTCTTCAAATCCATCATAAGACACCAGAATTTCATTGGAAAACGGTCCAATCCAATCGTAGGGCTCTCGTTTACACAATGTATCAATGGTCGTTTCGGGAGTCAGCGGCACAACCCATACAGTTCTACAAACCGGTTCGGTCGATGCACACAGGTTGGTGGCTGAAACACATACATTGTATTCTCCCGGCTCGGGAAAGTCTACAAAGACCTCCGTTACATCGTCGTTCTCAAGCGTATCAATGGTACCCATACCCACATCTTCCAATGTCCAAATGTACGTACAAGAATTGGGCACTTCACCTACCAAAGAAAATGGAACTTCTACTGCTCCCTGACAAACGGTGTCTTGTTCAAAACCAAAATCACCGTCTTCAAATTCGGGCTCGCCAATCAGATCCTCTTCCAGTTCCGGTGGATCTCCACCACTGAGTACTTCCGTAATTTCTACTTTACACTCGTCATTGGCCCATCCATCCACTACGATACCGTATACCTGACCCGGCTCTGTATTTACGGTAAAGTTGACTGTTCCCTGTTGAGGGGAAGATGCAAGTGAACAATCGGAAACCAACTGTTCTTCGGTTGGTTGAATCCCGGGGTCTTGCTCAGAGGGATCAAAAGGAACATCGCAATCCAGTTCGTACAGAGCTAACTGCGCACCTTGATTGTTTTGACACTCACTGATGAAAACATCTATACTAAGGGGTGATTCCTCACCGGCCACAAAGGTAAACCACTGTGGATTGTGGAATGCACAGCAAAAACTACAACCCGGCCAACTGAAGTTCATAATGGGCGGTCCCATAAACAGGCAGAACTCATTTAAAGCTACCAAACCGCAAATAATTTCCGTGTGGTTATAGTAGTAAGGCGCTTCTCCCAAACACACAATCGGGGGCTTTACATTGATACAAAGTTCATAATCACCCGCGTCTTCCATATCTGTATAAATAAAAATCCGATAGGTTGTTTCGGGATCAATTCCAAAATCTTCAAACTCAATTAACCCCATTTCATCTTCGTCCCTTTCACAGATTCGGATGATCATTTCATCTTCGCAATCGCCGGTCACCTCGTACATCATGAAGCCGAGGTAAACATCGTTTTCATGATCGAGGGTGATATCAATTCTACCTGCCTCCTCGTCGGTAGTAAATTCAAACCAAACTCCGGCGGTGGTTTCTAAAATAGGATCTTCTTCACACTCAATGGGTGCATTACTCGGATTCTCTATATTCTCCGGATCAAAAAATGCGGGGCAAGCAAATAAATTAGTCATCTCAAAACAAATGATATCTTCGCTATCACTAGGCACCACACCACCTGAAACAACCTGCTCAGCATTTTCACAAAGATCATTTGGTGGTCCGATTTTCTGGCTGATTTCCAGTTCGAATTCCCCCTGATCCTTTCTCTCTGTTGCAACCCAGAGCCACATATTTTCCTTATCTTCTGCAGAGATCCCACAAAGATCAAAGATAATTTCACCGGCACCGGCAGCATTGCAATCCACCATGGGTTCACCCAATGGATCAACCCACAATTCAACACCAAAGATCCGGTCATCATCACACACTTCTTCGGCGGAAAACAAGGCAAAAGCAAGATTTCCAGGCCCTAAAGACGTACCTGTTATCCAAAGTTCTGTTGCGAATTCATCCACCTCTATTTTGTAAAAAACGGCACTTTCAAATTCCTCTCCACAGTCGAAGTCAATATATGTCAAATCGAAGTCTACGAAAAAGTTGTTTGCACATTCCGTTGTACCTTCCACCAAAGTGGGATCACCTCTGTCATCGAGATCCACTTCCGCGCCCGGTTCAATCTGAGAATCCGGATCTCTTGCCGCATCACAAGCCGTGTCGTTTTCCGGAGCCTCGCAATTAGTGATGCATATATCAAATTCACCCCAGTCCTCTACAGGCGTACTGACCAATAGGTAATACTGTGTTTCCTGTTGCACCAAAATATTCCAGATACTATCGGATCCGTTGGTCGCTTCCACACAGTACTCATCCGCATCACCGGGAATCAAGCCATCCTCACCACATCCATTGGGCAATTCAAATAAAGCCAATCTTACATTGCTGGAATTCGTGTGATCAATGGTAACTGAGATCAACTCAACTCCTTCACCGGTCTCAAAGGTATACCAAACACCGGCCTCATCGGGAAAAGCATCGTAGCAGGCATTGGGACCTGTATACAAGATGGGACAAGCCCCGCGGTTGTTCCCCGTTTCACAAATTTCATCGGTCGGATTGAGGACTCCAACGTCTATAGCATCTTCACACTCATCGTTTTCAGGTGCAATTTCCTGGTAAAATTCCAGTTCAAAATCACCCCAATCTTCTTTGCTAGTCGCTATCCACAAATACATATCTTCGTACAATGCATTGTCGATATCACAAAGATCCATTTCCATATCAAGGGTTCCCGTGAAGTTACAACTGTTAAAATTATCGTCTGTGGGTATGGTTATAAAGTCGAGAAACCCGCGGTTGTCACAATCGGGTGTCCCATCGAAAAAGAACACCTGAGCAGCAACCACTCCTGCCGTTCCTATATC
>SKYC01000222.1 GCA_007128085.1 Saprospiraceae bacterium
AAGCCCAGGGCGATAAGGATAATCACATACACTCCAGTAGCCCAGTAAGCTTCCTCATGAGTCAGGAAAAATTTGTACGGTACACCTTCATCGTCCTCGATTCCAGCAAAACTCACTAGAAATAAAAAGGAAAATAAATCACCAACAGCATTGACCGGGTAATACAAGTACGAATAGCCATCGATAAGATATCGGTGAAGTAAGGACAGACCTCTTTCCACCACCATGGCATAGGTAAAAAAGAGAATGATGGACAATCCCAGACTTTTGAATACCAGGCCGAACAACATTCCCAAAAGCCCATAACCGAAACACATCAGGGCATTTCTCACCCAGGTCTCCCAGTAAGTAAAAAACTCTATGCTTTCATCTGTGTGAATGTAGATATTGAAAATTAGCGTAGAAACAGCAAACCAGATACTGAGTACGATGCACAAAAGAAAGAGAGAAAGTAGTTTGGATAGGAAAAACTGGTGGCGCTTAAGTCCGGTAATCAGGTTTTGTCGAAGGGTTTTGTACTTGTACTCCATGGTAATCATGTAGACACCGGTAAAGGTGATGAAAAAATACATTACCCAGCTGTTGAGGTAACCAGCCACTTCCCACAATGTAGATTGGGTGTAAAAATAACTCAGGAAAGGACTGGGTTCGTCATCTATCATCATCTTTTTATTCAGCAGATACAAGAGGTACAAAAAGGTGGGATAAAAGGCGAGTATGGCAACAAAAAGTACGCGCATGGTCCTGTTTTTGTAGTACTTCATCCACTCCAGTTTGATCAATGAGGTAATTTGCTCCATATTTTTGATATTTAAATTTGCCGCAGACTCAGAGAATACGGAGTTTTTGCGGGACTATGTTGAGTTCGTATTTCTAAAATTAATGCAGTAAGAATCAAGGTAAAACCATTCTATTGGTTTTGTCCATCTCGCTTGTGGTTGTTAACCATTTCAATAAATGCGTCCTCCAGAGAGGATTCTTTTTTGAACAACTTCGAGAGCACAATGCCCTTTTTATTGCAATGTGTATTGATATGCGAAGCGTTGATGTTTTCATCGAAGTTCACGAGCAATCCTCCTTCCTCCTCATGGGAATCGATATAACCCTCCATGGATTTCAGACAATTTTTTAATGCCTCCGTATCCTCCGCTTCCAATAAATAAGCATTGGTTTCGCGCAAAATGGTTTTCACCGGTCCTGAGGTCAGCAATTGACCTTTTTGAAGAATGACCGTATGGGTGCAGATTTTCTCCACTTCAGCTAAAATGTGCGAAGCCATAATGATGGTTTTGCCGGTTTTAGAGATATCAATGATCAGGTTTCGGACATCGGCTATCCCCTGCGGATCCAGACCGTTGGTGGGTTCGTCGAAGATGAGTACATCCGGATCTCCAACCATGGCACCGGCTATGGCGAGACGCTGTTTCATTCCCAGCGAGTACGTTTTGACTTTGGTGTGTATGCGATCACTCAAACCCACCATTTCGGCAAGTTCTTCCAGATCCTGTCCCGGCTTGTTTTTAATTTGCTGAATAATTTTCAGGTTGTCCATTCCACTCATGTATTCGTAAAAATTGGGCGTTTCGAGTATGGTGCCCAGTCTCTTATTAAAATTCTCCTCATTTCCACCGAACCACTCAAAGGTTCCTTCAGTGGGAAAAATCACACCCAATACGAGCGCCAATGTAGTGGTCTTTCCACTCCCATTCGGTCCCAGGATACCAATAATTTCTCCTTCGCGAATCTCCAGATCCAGACCATCGAGGGCACGTATTTTACCGTAAGATTTTGAGAGCCCCTGCGTTTTCAGTATCATAGTTTCAATTTTTTTGTAAATATATAAAAAAAGAAATAGCGTGGATAAAAATTTGGATCCTTAATAATTCAAAGGGAGAAAATTGTCTTTTATCTATCCCCCCTCTCAAAAACCATACGTAAATTAATGTGTTATAGAATCTTTGGTTTAGCCCAAAAAAAGATATTCACAACTTCAAAGTTAAAACAGCCGGGTATGCCAATAAAATCGATTATTAAATCACTTCTGAGTTTTTTCATCATCGGTACTTTTATTTTTTTATCATCCTGTACACAGGAAAAAGAGCCGGTTGAGGTCTATATAATGCGGCATACTGAAAAGACTGTATGGGACAATCCCGACACCACTGCGGTTTACGATCCCGATTTATCATCTGTTGGAAGGGAGAGGGCGCAGAAATTGGTTGAGGTGTTCAACGACCGCGACATCGCGGCCATTTATTCTACCGAATTCAAACGAAATATGGGTACTGTGCTACCTCTGGCCGAAAAGCGGGGAATTGAAATAAGGGAGTACGAAGCACATGACTGGGGCGATATGTTGGAGGAAATTGGCGTCGAATTCAGAGGTAAAAGTGTTCTCATATGCGGCCACCGAAACAACATTTTCAACCTGATTTCCGCCATGAACGGCACTCCACCCCAGGACAGTCTGGCTGAATATGAGTACGATAAGATCTTTCATTTGAAATGGTCAGAAAACAACACAGAAGTCCGTACGATAACCTTTTGAGAAGAGGCTCCCGGATGATTCATGATGGCTTGATAGCCAATCAATAGTGTTAGCTTCTTTGGGTTTCAGACTAAGGGAATTTATCACGCCTCGGCCTGGCCAAAACGCAAAGGTTTTTTTGTTTGCTTGCCACTTTTAACGCAATCCCAACCTATTCCACCGGGTTTACCTCAATCTATAAAGCAAATATACATATGCCCGGTTTCTTGGCGACTTTGCCATGCCAAGGCTTGGTAAACTTCCTCTGCGTGGCACTTTTAGGATATTCAAATTGAATAAAAAAACCAGAGCGTGATTTCTACATTTCTGCTATTTTTTAGCTTGTTATGGTTTCACGCTAAGGCGCGAAGGCGCAAAGGTTTGTGTGTTTGCGTGCCACTTTTAACACAATACCAACTTATTCCACCGGGTTTACCTCAATCTATAAAGCAAATATACATAAGCTAGGTTTCTTGGCGACTTTGC
>SKYC01000148.1 GCA_007128085.1 Saprospiraceae bacterium
AAAGCAGCGCAAAATACAATGGCTTCGCTTTTGTCGTTTTGTGCCTTAAATTCTTCCACAACGCTCTCAATTACGAATAAGACCGAGGGAGAAGACATGTTTCCGTAATCCTTCAATACCCGATAAGAGTGAGACAGATCTCGCGAGTCAACCCCAATGGCTGTTTCAAAAGCCTTGAGAATGTTTTTGCCTCCCGGGTGTATGGCGTAATAATCGGGTTTTTCAACCCCCGATTTTTGCATTAAACGGGTAAATGCCAGTCCTATGTTTTCTTCGATGAGTCGGGGCACTTCCTGACTGAGGCGCATTTGGAATCCGTGGTCATTGATTTTCCAACTCATTTCCTCGGGGGCGTGAATCAATGAAGAGCGTTGTGCCAACCATTGGATGCCCATGTGGTTGACCCGATCCGGAGTCAGGATCAGGGCTGCAGCACCATCCCCAAATAATATGGCCGACAACAAATCATCTGTCGATCCGGACTGTCTGAAATGCAGAGTGCAGGCCTCCGCACAAACAATCAGTACTTTTGCATGGGGTTCAGAACGACAGATTCGGTCTCCCATTTTCAGCGCATGAAAAGCGGCATAGCACCCCATGAAATTGACGGCGGATCGATCTATGTCGGCATTCAAGCCGAGTCCGTGACTGAGTTGAATCTCCATTCCCGGAGCCTGGAGGCCTGTGCAACTGACCGTAATCAGGTGTGTAATATCGCCTGGAGAGAAGTTGCCATTTTTCAGGCACAGTCTGCTGACTTTCAGAGCGAGTTGATTGGCGAGTCGGTTGTAGAGCTCCATTCTGACCCCGGTACCGGGGTTTGTGAAACCGTTGTCGGTTTTAAAAAGTTGGGCTGCTGCGGGATCTGAAAAGTCGGGCAAAAGGCTGTATCTCTTTTCGATTCCGGACTTGGCCACCAGGAATTTGAACTTCCTGAAGTCCTGTTCGGAACTGTAGACGGCCTTTGCCCAGTTAACTATTTGTTCGGCATCTGCAGAGTGTGGTGGTGTCTGGGTAAATATAGAGTGTATATAGGACATTCAGAAGATTTGTACAGCTAATAACATATAAAGGAAAAACAGGTTTAATCCCGCCGCTCCCAAAAAGCTCATTCGCATGCTGTTTTCGAAATTGGCCCTGGAGGGATCCAGGACTACTTTTCTGTACCAACTGAATAGGTGTACGGCAGAGGGAGTCGTCAGTACAAGGTAAATCAACAGGTCGTACAATCTTCCGAAGATACCGATGTAAGCGAACAACATGGCCGTAAAAATAATAAACAGAATAATTGAAAAATTAAAAGTGCCGACCTTTCCGAGGTACATGGATAGGGTCGTAACACCGTCCTCAGCGTCTTGTTGATGCTGGTATACCTGCGTCAATGGATAGGAAGCCGCAATCATCAATGAGGAGATCCACATCCCGGCCTGTATTTCTAAGGGCAAATGGGTGATGGCCAATGACAAAGAATCTGACATGATAACGGTATAGAAATACACCACCGCGCCCTGAAATACGACGACCGTTATAAACCCGATCCAGGGCAATCTTTTCAATCGGATTTTTCTCCAGCTGTAAGCCCTGGAAGCCAAAATGTACAGCAGCAAGACCAAGGCAGCATACGGATTCCAGGCAAGAGTCAATAACAGGCCAAGGACATCCATAAACAGACTGAGGGGGAAGAGCAGTGGGGGGGCTTTGGGTGGATTTTTTATACCGCCTATGCTGCCCGTATCTCTGTCCATTAAACTGTTGTAACCGTTGCTGGCGGGGTAGATCAATAGATGAAGAACAACGAATGCTATGGCTGCACCACTCCAGTCGATTTCGCGAACCCCACTCAACGCAAAAAGAAAGACGGGCAGCAGAAAAATCGAAAATGAGAACCGCAAATGGGTAAGGGCATGGGAGATGTAAGTCGACATTACAACGGGGTTTAATATTCTCAAAGTTAGTCTATAATTCGGGTTAATCGGTTATTTTATTCAACCTAACTGCTTTTGGCCTTTTGTCAGGGTGCCGTATAGGCGTGAATGACCGGATTACCGATGGTGTTTTTCTCTCTAAAATTCAATTTCCTTGAGCTGAGGCCAAAAATAAAAAAGTGAAGAATGAGTAATTCCCCGAGGGGTTAAGGGGTGCCTTGAGTTTTAAAATCACATAATTTTTTTATTCCCTCTCTTTTTAAGTTTTATTTTAGAGAAATTGGTTTTTAAATAGCTTAGATTTGCTTTTGACAAAATTGTTTCGCGTCTCTTTCGCGGAGATGTAAAAGATTTAACAGTTGTGGTGATATTTCCTAATAGAGATACATTTGGAAACTGAATGAAATTTATAAAGACCTGTTTTGATTTTAAAATTGTCAAATGGTGATTAGAATATCCGGGGGAAATCGAATTTTTTATACCAGGAATACCCCAGTCTGGTTTTTTAATTACTTGAAAAAACTCCTAAAATACACGGATCTCGAGTAAGTGGAAAGAAAATTTTACTCCATTGCCAAACCATTAATCGAACGACAAACATTTAAAAATGGGAATATTCATGAAGCTTTTACTCTCAGTTTTTATTTCTGCCGTTTTTTGCCTTAACGGTTTCTCACAATCCCCTGAACTTGTCCGTTCTCATTATTTTGAGTTTGACGATATCGATTACAGTGAGTTCAGGAATTCTACCAATTTTGAGAGGTCTGGAAATTTGGTGGCTCTGAGCGAAGATAGGGCTCTCCTTCAGCTGGGAAGGTCTGATATCATGGTGATTGAACTGGACAGCGGCCGCATCGAGAAGAAAATGGATATGCACGAGTTGCTTCCGTGGGTCACAGAATCCCTTCACGAACACTGGGGCGAAGAGTTCTGTGTGCCGGGCAGGGAATCCTTCCACAGCAGGGTCAAGCCGGAGTTTTACGCCATACGATTTGACCGCATTGTGGAGTACCCCGGGGAGGGTTTATACGCCTCTCTGACTCATTCTGTCGTACTCA
>SKYC01000344.1 GCA_007128085.1 Saprospiraceae bacterium
CCCATCGGCTTTGGTTTGTGTTTTTTTAAGCCCGGGTCAAAAATCCCTTATCTCCTGTATAAAGAACTCTTCAAGTCTGGCGAGGGTGTGCTCATCGGCGTATATGTCTCTCGCTATTTTCCCGCGATCGAGAATTACTATTCTGTCGCAAAACTCAGCAATGTGCCCCAGGTCGTGACTGGAGACCACAACAGTGGTACCGGTGTTATTATCCAGTTGCGTTAAAAGAGTTCTCAATTCGTACTGGGAGGAGGGATCCAGGTTGGAAAAGGGTTCGTCCAAAATGAGCAATTTGGGTTTGCCCAGCATGGCTCCGGCCACCCCCACTTTTTTCTGATTTCCTTTGGAGAGGTCGCGAATGTACTTGTTCTTCTCTGTGATCTCACCCTTAAACATTTTTTCAAACGGCTGCAATTGTTCTTCCAGGTCACCCGCTGTCAATCCGCGCATGGAGGCGATAAATTCAAAATACTCATCGGGCCTGAGGTGGCCGATCAAATAATTTTCGTCCAGAAACGATCCGGTCAGATTTTTCCAGTCTTCCGTATGTTGTACATTTTTCCCATCGAGGATTACTTCCCCGGTACTGGGTTTTATCAAATCGAGAAAAAGCCTGAACAAGGTGGTTTTTCCGGCGCCGTTGTTGCCCACCAGTCCAAAGGATTCCCCTTCTTTTAAATGAAGCTCGGGAATGTCCAGTACGGTATTGTCTCCGTAGACTTTTGTGAGATTGTTGGCAGAGATGATCATGGTCTTTATTTTTTTCTAAAACTGGATAATTTTTTGTATTTCCTTCCCTTATGCAAACTGATTATGCTTTTGAACCAATACTTATTGAGCGATAGGCTAAAAAGGGACAGTAACCCGAGTGCAACCAGCCCCCAATTGCTGAAATCCAACAACCAAAAGGGCAGGTAGATCAAAAGTGGAACCAATAAGACCGGGATGACTATCAGGAAATGAACAATTGAAGTGCCCTCGTAATTCATTACATTGGATTTGGAGAGGTCTATTCCTTTTCTGTTGTAAGCCCCCAAGTGGAGAATGACATAATTCGTAAACCCCAGATTGATGAGAAGAGACACAGTGAGAAACCAAAAGAAGTTTTCAACAAAAAACGATAGAGGCAGCATGAAAAGATAAAGGATCACACACGCTCCCACCAAAAGGTACCACTTGGATTGGTAGTACTGTACTGTACTCAATCGCTGGGTCATCAAACCATCGAAAAATGAACTTTCCCAGGAGGTTAAAAACTGGCCGTATTGAATGGTAAAGATGCCTGTGGCAAAAATAACTACAGAGAGAGAAAACAGTGGATTTTCCAACAGATAGGGAGAAGAATAGGTGATAAATGCCAAATAGACGGGTAAGAACAACACTACCCAGAGTAAATTTTTCGGACGTTTATTCCGAAGCATGAGTCTGATTTCATTTTGTATTAAAGATCCCACCACACCTCTTTTTTCTAAAAATACCAATCGGTTTATACCCTTCCCGGCCGTAGTTTTCATTTCTCCGAGGTCCTCGTAGAGGAAGCGCAACATGTGTTTGTAATTTATCGCGTAGAGCCCGATGGCCGCCAGTATCAGCAGGATGAATCCCATTGAACTGTGGAGTAGGGGAGTGAAGATAAAAGAGGAGATAGACAGGATTGAAACCCAGCCTAGGTATTCCAGACTTACCAGAATGGCGATCAAAGCCGCAGCAACCAATACGGGTCGAATATTCAGCGCTCCCCATCTTTTGATCAGTATGGCTGTAAAGTGATTGATGGCGAGAATGGACAGCATGCCCATTAGCCAGGCAAAAGAGTGCCACAGCCCATTTTCAGTTCTTATGATCCTCAGATAGAAAGGGATTATGAGCAACAGGCCAAAGAAATTGAAGATGTTAAAAACCGATACGTTGAGAAGAAAACGAACCAGTTTCTTTTTTTTGACGGGCAGCAGCAGGTAGTGCTTCACATCCATGCCCGGCAGTTTTTGGAAAAAATACCTAATCAAAAGGTCGGTAATCATAAAATAAATAATAACCTTGCTGAAGATGGGGCCTATTTGGCCTTCCTCACCAATGGCCGACTGTAAAATGTCCGGTAAAAACAACCCCAGTGTCCCAATGACCACTACAAAATAAAGGGCAAAAAACCCGACCAACAGGGTAGCCCCAATGTTCTGATTGAGGGTGGGCGAACGAGAAAATTTCTTTACCCGGTGATCGATGAGGTTTTTGTACATCTGCAGTTAATGGAATTTTAAAGAATTCAAAGGTAGTAAAATTGGAAAAATAAGGAGGGGAATCTCCTAAAAACAGGCTAGGGACTTTTCTTTTTTGATTTTATAAATTGATCTATTGAAAATCTGAGCAAGCCCTCCTAGTGGAAAATATTTTCCAAATACACCTTTTAATTGGAAAATAATCTACATATTTGTATAAACAAATGGTTTTAATGGAAAATATTTTACCCATACACCTTCAAGAAGTTATTTTTTCCTCGAGTGACCCACAACTTAGCAAGCAAATTTCTAAGCTGTTAAAAGCTGGAAAATTACGTAAGTTGGCCGCTCGTATTTACACATCAAATGTAGTAGATAGTCCGGAGACAATCATTAGGCGTAACCTTTTTACGATTCTTGGGAGGTTATACCCTGGAGCTCTGCTTAGCCACAGATCCGCATTGGAATTTCAACCGACATCGGCAGGGCATATTTTTATTACGTATACCTACACAAAAAAAATAATGCTTCCCGGCATCATCTTGCGTTTTTTGACGGGCTCCGGACCCATTGAAGGGGATAACCGTCTATCCGGTGAATTGTTTGTCTCGCAAACTGAAAGGGCATTGCTGGAAAACTTGCAAACAGCCCGTCAATCCGGTGCGCAAGCAAAAACACTAAGCTCAGCTGAAATTGAAGAAAGATTGGAAAGTATTATTATGCTTAGAGGCGAATCAGCATTAA
>SKYC01000077.1 GCA_007128085.1 Saprospiraceae bacterium
CTACGGCAGGCTCAGGGACCACCTCAGCCACCGGAAACAGCCTCAGCCACCGGAAATTCCTTGCCAGCCTCAACTACCCGCTTCCTGAGGTGGTCCGTGTCGAAGGGTTTTCGAAGACAACGATAAAACGATCACCTAAAACCCGCTGCCTGAGGTTCTCGAAGGCAGCATTAAGTAAGCAGTCCCAGCGGGACTGGATGTGGATGAACGAACGATCCCTCCACGGAGGTGGGGGGTGAAGGTCCTGGGGACCTTCAAGTGAGCGAACCGCGAAGCGGGTGGGTTGGCCACAAGAGATTTGGCCTTTTATTGGCGTGCACGTCCCCCCGCCAATGAATTGGGGGCACGGCAACCGGTTGGTGGACCGTAGGTACGCAATGTGGTATCACCCTTCCCCCATTATCCCCCAGCACGCTGGTTTAATTTATGCGTTACATGCCCGCGCTCGCCCCCGGTCCCCAAAGGGGGAGAGTCCACGCGCCAGCGTTTTGTGTAATTGTGGAGATAAAATTCCGGGGCCTCGAGAGCCTCAGCCACCGGAAACAACCTCAGCTACCGGAAATTCCTTGCCAGCCTCAACTACCCGCTGCCTGAGGAGGTCCCTGTCAAAGGGTTTTCGAAGAGAACAATAAAACGATCACCTAAAACCCGCTGCCTGAGGTTCTCGAAGGCAGCATTAAAGCAACAATAATGCAGCAGTCCCGGTGTAACTGGATGTGTGTAGCAAGAGACTGAAAAAGGGAGAGCGCAGAAGGGGCCGCACTAATTTTCCGGGGCTTCGAGGGCCCTACGGCAGGCTCAGGGACCACCTCAGCCACCGGAAACAGCCTCAGCCACCGGACTATCGTTAACAGAATCAGCCACCGGAATTGTTGCAAATGCTTATATTTGTCCCTCCAATACCTTGACTGAATGATTACGCGAATCGTAAAATTGACCATAAGTCCCGGGAAAGAATTCAATTTTTTGGATATTTTCAACCAATCGAAAATCCACATCCGCTCGTCAGCGGGTTGTCGGGGATTGAAGTTGTACAGAGACCATAAGTTTCCCAATATTTTTTTTACTTACAGCCATTGGGAAACTCCTCAGGATTTGGAGAACTACAGAAATTCGGCGCTTTTTCAATCCACCTGGAAAGAAACGAAAAAACTATTTGCCGACCGACCACAGGCCTGGTCACTGAATTTTATAGAAAAAGTGGAGCCCGCCCCCACGCAATAAAACGATTGCTGATAGCGACCGCCATGATATTGCTCTAAATTTCGAGTTGGCAGTTTTGCGGAAGGATGAAAATACCATTAAATAATAACTCATCGTTTAGTGGGTTTCCGTTTAAATGCATTAGTTTTATAGAATACCTCTGGATACACTGAATCGGAGAAAATCAAAATGAATGAAGAATATAAAGTTAAAGGATTACAGCATTTATCTCTACGATCAATGGAGTAATTTCAGAGAACTCACTAAAGACTACGACAATATCATTGTTTTGATGGATGTAAAATCCAAAATTTACTGTTACGACGAATTCAGAATCAAGACGGGTATTGGAGAACACCAGACCATTGTTATTCCCGACAAAGAGGGAAAGTGCGTGAGTGAGTTGGACAAAAAGGGTTCCTCCAAAAAGCTGAACAATTGCCTGGAACAGTTCAAAAACCTGGAGACCTGCTCATTTATTTATGAAAGACTGATGGATCTGGGTGCAGATCGGCATTCACTGCTCATCAACCTGGGTGGTGGGGTGGTCTGCGATATGGGAGGGTTTTGCGCGGCCACCTTTATGCGGGGTTTTGATTTTATACAATTCCCGACCACGCTGCTGGCGCAAGTCGACGGATCGGTGGGTGGCAAGCTGGGAGTCAATTTCAAGGGAATAAAAAATCTGATCGGTTTATTTAAAAACCCGGTGGGGATATTTATTTACGACCGGTTTTTGATATCCCTGCCCGATAGGGAGTTGAGGAGCGGTTTTGCCGAAATTGTAAAACACGCCCTCATACTGAATTACAATTTGTGGCAACAAATTGAGAAAATGGAGGAATTGAAGATTGAGGAAATGATGCCACTGATCGAAAAGTCGATTGTGATTAAGAAACAGATTGTTCAAACCGATCCGCTGGAAACGGGGAAGAGAAAAATTTTGAATTTTGGTCACACCCTCGGTCACGCACTGGAAACCACCTATATAAACAGGGGCTTGACCATCGCGCACGGGGAGGCCGTAGCGGCCGGAATGGTGATGGAGTCCTTCTTGTCGAAGGAGTATTACGGACACAGTGATGAATGGATGGAAATCATCGTCCATACCCTGAGGAAGTTTTTTGCGAAATTTGAAATCGATGATGATATTGAGAGGGAAATGCTGGACAACATCAAACTGGATAAAAAGAACAAGCGGCGACAGCCCAGTTTTGCGCTGATGATAGAAATAGGAAATGTGGAGTACGACATCAACTTGCCTGACGATAAAATTGTCGATAGCATTAATTATTACAGAGAAAATTACTAGTGTCCTGTTAAATGCCTTGATAATCTCGCAATAATGCAGCAGTTCCGGTGGGACTGAATGTAGTTAGCAAGAGACTGAAAAAGGGAGAGCGCAGAGAATGTCTCACCGCTATGGCGCAGAGAACGCAGAGAGAGCGCAAAGGGTCTGCGGTAATTTACCGGGGCTTCGAGAGCCTCAGCCACCGGAAACAGCCTCAGCCACCGGAAATTCGTTGCCAGCCTCAACTACCCGCTGCCTGAGGTGGTCCGTGTCGAAGGGTTTTCGAAGACAACGATAAAACGATCACCTAAAACCCGCTGCCTGAGGTTCTCGAAGGCAGCATTAAAGCAACAAAAAGGCAGCAGTTCCGGTGTGACTGGATGTGTGTAGCAAGGGTCTGAAAAAGGGAGTGCGCAGAGAATGTCTCACCGCTATGGCGCAGAGAACGCTGAGAGAGAGCGGAAA
>SKYC01000304.1 GCA_007128085.1 Saprospiraceae bacterium
AACAAGCCGATGATTCGGCGAAAAAATTCTCCGTAATTAGAGGCACCTGTAAGGGCTTCTCGCAGGAGTTTAACACCGTCTTCAGCAAAGGGGGAATTGCCGGAAAACTCCTCCACCGTTTTGATCATCTCATCAATCCCACTCAAGTCCATTCGGCCCACGGCACCGCTTTGTTTGGTCTTCCATTCCAGTTTTTTGCCGTAGAGGTAAAAGTGATTGGTCTCTTCGAGATCGTGATCTTCACCTCCGGAAATAAAAACGGGTATAAAGTTAAATTCCGGGTACTCTTTCTTTAAGTTACGACTCAAGTGAATGGTACTGGCGATTTTAAGAATCACGTACAAAGGGCCGGTCATCAAACAGGGTTGATGAGCCGTGCAAACAGTAAAGGTGTTGTTTTTTGCGAGTAAATCTATTTGTTTTCCGGCTAAAGGGTCCTCAGGCATGTTCGAGTACTGCTCCTCAAGTACTTTTTGTAACAGCGCTCGGTTCTCATTGCGATAACTGCGTTTTTTATCCTCAATGACTTTTGGAAAGTGGTTGAGTTCGGCATCGTATTTATAAAAAGGTTGGAGGTTTTTGTCGGCCTGTACATAAGCCAGATCCTTCCTGGAAAATTTTAAATTTTCCTCAAAGGGCAAGTGAAACATCTTCATGGAGTATCTTTATTTTAAACAGAAACCAAATACAAAAGAGTTTAATAAATATTGCCCTCAATTGTTTACTACATGTAAAACTCTTTTGTACTTGAAGAGAATTTATCATCCAAAACTCCATATTTGATCAATTTTGGAAAAAATCAACTGCTGGAAATGATTAATATAATTGTGGAAAGCCCTAAGCGGCTACTTCCCTAAATTATAAATTAAGAACTTTTCCATGTATAAATAATGCTAATATTTTTTTAATGAACAGAATACACATTATCTTTATGCATTATTTGATACTGAACAATTAGCGGGAGTAAAAATCCGTTTTTTCATTGTTCAAATGTTAAATAAATCCACTTCGAGTCTTCTTTGGTATGAGAATGAACGAAAAATTCAAGATCGAAGCAGATGGGAGTGTGTTTACCTCTGCAGCCATGGTACAGTAAAATTTTAAACAGATGAAGTTAACTCCTTATACATTATTTTTCCTGTCTGGTATTTTACTGATTTCTGTTGGGGAGATTCGCTCTCAAACGCCAAAATACGTCAATGAATTTCTCAACATTGGGGTAGGGGCGCGTTCGCACGGGATGGGAGGTGCTATGGTGGCCCATACAAGCGACAATACTGCGGCATATTGGAATGTGGGAGGACTGGCATTTAACCCGGCCCATTTTCAGGCATCCGCTATGCATGCCGAGTGGTTTGGTGGAATAGTTAATTACGATTATCTCTCTGTAGGAAAAAGCCTCAACTCTGAACACGACAGCTATGGTGCCATCAGTATTATCCGTCTGGGCGTCGATCAGATTCAAAATACCCTGAATTTATACGCCCCCGATGGCAGTGTGGATTACGATCGAATTGAACGATTTTCGGTGGGTGATTACGCGGCTTTGATTTCCTATTCGAGAAAACTCGGAGATGAGAGGTTTGGATTGGGTGGCAACTTTAAGGTGATACATCGCTCAGCCGGTCAGTTTGCAAGTGCATGGGGGCTGGGGTTGGACCTCGGAGCTACCTTTCGATTGGAGAACTGGAGCTTTGGGGTAATGGCCCGTGATATTTCCACCACCTACAACTCGTGGACATTCTCTTTTACAGAAAAGGAGAAAGCCATACTCGAAGAGACCAACAACCAGGTTCCCGATCAATCTACAGAAATCGCTTTGCCCCAAATTACGCTGGGTTTTTCTCACCACAGAGATATTGGAGAAGACTTTTCTTTGATCCTTGCATGCGATTTTCATTTCACAACCGATGGCAGGAGGAATACTTTACTGAGTGGAGATCCCGTGAGTATGGATCCACGACTGGGCTTTGAAGTGGGTTTCAGAGAATTGGTCTTTCTCCGGGGCGGTGTGTATAATTTTCAAAAAATGTTGGAGGACATCAATGGAGACTCTACCGTCTGGAGTGCACAACCCAATTTTGGGGTAGGACTTAAAATCGGAAGTGTCAGAATTGATTATGCACTGGGTAACCTGGGGCAAGTTTCAGCTGTGGAAGTGTCTCATCTATTTTCACTGTCGCTCGATATCGCCAGACAAAACAGTCAATGACTGTGATATGCAACGAGAGGCAAAAGTTTTACTTTAATTTTTCTCGTCTGCAGCCATGGGTACAGTAAAAATTTAATCGGACAAAATAACGGTTAATAGGCAATCTGAAATGGAAGCTACTCATTCCGTTAGCTTAGAATTAATTTCAATCTATTCGATACTTCACCGATCAGGTACAATATCCATCGGAAAGGTAACCGCGATTTATTTTGCCAGATCCCTGATTTTATCTTCCAGTTCAAACTCATCCCCCGGCATATACCCCGAGTGGGAGTAAACGATGTTGCCTTTTGCATCTACGAGGAAACTCTGAGGAATGGTTTGAAAGTTTAAAGCATTTTTTAAATCCTGATTGGAATCGGTATAAATGATGAACTCCCATCCGTTTTGCTGAACCATGGGTCTTACCCTGGCCAGGCCTCTGGTGTCGTCAATGGATACTGCTACGATTTCAAGATCGAATTCTTCTTTCCAATCTTCGTATATGTCGGCCAGTGCGTCTAGCTCTCTGCGGCAGGGAACACACCAGGTGGCCCAAAAGGTAATAAAAGTGATCTTATTGTTTTCTGCGTGGGTAGAGATATTGACACTTTGGCCTTCCAGGGTCCGCACATTGACATCCGGAAGAGTACGCTGCCCAAGCATTGTGTGGCTGAAAAGCATGGAGAAACTACAAAGTGCAAAGAAAATCAGATATTTCATTTTTTGTGATTTAATGATCAATGAGTAAAGCTAAAAAGAAATCT
>SKYC01000173.1 GCA_007128085.1 Saprospiraceae bacterium
ATCGGACATTTCAAAAATATTATCCTATATTTGACATGTTCAAAGGCTTTACTTTGCAGCCAATCGGACTAGCAATGGTTTTTGGGAGTAAACTAATAGAAGTCCAAAAGATCAAAACATATCAGCTCCTAATGCATCAGCATTCCCTACACCGGAGAGTGGAGTGAATGGAACACCAACCCCTTAAAGCAAAAAGCTATAGATTTTTATGGAATGCGGGGGATGGTGGAGGAGGAGACCCATCGATCCAATCTTAGTGAAGAATAGATTTTCCTGATAAGAAAGGCATTAAATTTTGCAGTTATTCTCCCTATGTAAAATCATTTACCTCGCATTCCTGAGTAAATGATAAAACTTCCCGAATCCCGGTGGCTGAGGCTCTCGAAGCCTCCGGTCTTTCGCAGATAACAATGAGAAAGAGTCAAATTCCACAGTAAATTATTTTTTGTCATGTACTCAGATCGCACTCACCAAGTATCTGGCCCCTTACTCCTCCAACAAATCGGCTTGGATGGCTTCCTCTCGGTTGGCCAGTTCCCAGGCGAGATGAAAAATGTGCCGCGTTACAGCGGTCATGCTTTCAAAATTCATCTTATCAGGTGTGTCTGTCGCCAAATGGTAATCGTCGTGCATGCCGTTGAAATAGAAGATAGCGGGTATGCCGTTTCTGGCAAAGTTGTAGTGATCGGATCGAAAGTAGTACCTGTTCGGATCCTCGGGATCATTGTAGGTGAAGTCCAGATGAATATTGGAGTAGTTTTCATTGACCTTCAACAGAATTTCATGAAATTCTGTACTGAGGCGATCTGAACCAATGGGGTAAATATAATTTTCAATTCCCAGTTCTTCGTGTTTTTCATCCATGCGGCCCAGCATATCGATATTGATATTTGCAATGGTGTTTTCCAGTGGAAAAACGGGGTTTTCTACGTAGTATCGCGACCCGAGCAATCCCCTTTCTTCACCGGTGAGCAGGAGCAACAATACCGAACGGGCGGGACCGTCTCCTGCCTTCTTGGCCGCCTGGAAGGCGCGACCCATTTCCATTACAGCAGAAGTGCCGGAGGCGTTGTCGTTGGCTCCGTGAAAAATTTCATCTCCACTATAGCCCAGGTGGTCGTAGTGAGCTGACAAGACAATCAGTTCGTGCTTTCTCTCCGGGTCAATTCCCTCAATATAACCGAGGATGTTGTCGTCCTCCAGACTGTGAATGTTTTTAATTAAGTTGAAGTGCAGGTCGGTAGATAACTTAGTGCCCGCCAATTGGCTTACTTTTTCCGCACTTTCGGCTATGGCTTCGGAAAACATCTCTGCCTTACCTTCCGGCAGTAGTTTTTCAAAAGTTTGAGTCGAAAGGTAAATCAGTCCCGGCATTCCTTCTTCCGGTTCGACCGGATCGGTTTCTATGATGGGGCGGAAGAGTTGCCTCCTGTTTTGATTGACCACGGTGCGCAATTCCGGTTCCACCAAAAGGACTGTTGAAAAGCCCCTTTCGGCTGCGGTTTTGAGTTTGAGATCGAGGGATTGGCTCCATTCAGAGGGCGCAGATGTTCCCGATACCCAATATTGGCCATTTTCATCTTTGGGTTCTCCCGACCACATGAGTGCTGTGCTGCCGCTGAAATCCCCTTTTGGCATATCGCTGTAATTGTCGGCATCGATGCCATAACCTACGAATACGACTTCGTCAAGTTGGAGGTCTTCGAGATTGTAATTCATGGCCGGAAGAGCGAGGTAGTCCCAAAAATGCCTAATAACTTCACCGCTAACCGCCAATTCATTGTCGCTCCACCTCAGCCATGAAAAACTGATTGTCTGTCTGTAGGTTGTATCACCAATGGGGGGTATTCCCAGGAGTTTCAAATGGTTTTCGATGTAATTCCCGGCCATTTTTCCGCCCGGTTGACCGGTATCTCTGCCCTGCATGCTGTCTGCTGAAAAAGCGTACACATGGTGTTTGAGCCATTCCAGTTCTATTTGGTTGCCGTAATGGACGTGTGCCGGATCGCCCAATCTTTCCGGGAATTGGTTGGTATCCTGGCCCTGCGCTCCTTGAAAAAAAAGAATATAGGGCAGGAGGAAAAGGAAAAATTTTAATACGTTCATTGGGCGGTGCATTTAACAGATTAATTTCAGGGATTGATTTTTTCTACGCGACGCGCATGTCGCCCCCCTTCAAAGGGTGTATTGAGAAAAATATCGGTCATTTCCAGAGCCAGTTTCAGCGGAACGAATCGCGCGGGTATGGCGAGAACATTGGCGTTGTTGTGCTGGCGTGCCAGTTTGGCCAAATCTGTATTCCAACAAAGAGCTGCCCGGATGCCTTTGAATTTATTGGCCGTCATTGCGACTCCATTGCCACTGCCGCAAATAACGATTCCAAAATCGGCTTTTTTCTCCAGCACATCTCTTGTGACGGGTTTTACAAAATCCGGATAATCTACAGAGTCATCTGATTTTGGACCGTGATCCGTGATTTCAATTCCACTAGATTTGAGATGGACGATCAATTCCTCTTTATATTCAAATCCGGCGTGATCGCCTCCTAAAGCTATATGCATCTGTTTGATTATTTTTCATTAAAACTACTTACGCGAAATTTAAAGTAAAACTTTTGTATTCGGCAGTAAATTTCACAGTCCCGGGCTATTTTTTTAAATAAAATCTTCCAACATGGCCCTGATTTCGCTTTCAAATTCAGGATCGTCTAAATCTTCGAGCATCATAAAAATCTGCTGGATACCCGAACGGTAGTAGTTGACATCCCTTCCAAAGCCCGTTTGCAGATCATTGCGGTCGAGGGAGTTGAAAAAGACCATATACTCTTCAGTGACCTCTGCCAAGGTTTGAAGGTGAGCCTTGGCTTCATCCTGATATCCTCCGGAAGACAACATCTGTATAAAGGGAATGACCCCGGGATTGTAGGTGAAATTCATATTGGGGAATGCATTGAGAAAAGTGCGGCCAATTTCTGCGGCCTTATCGGTTTGCCCGGCGTCCATTAACTCCATTCCGGTGCGCATCATGGTCATTCGATGTGCCTGCACAGCTGCCAGATACGATCGGTCCACGAATACATCCGCATTGTCAAAATTGCCCCATCTGAATTTTTGGGTAAAAACCTCATAACTGCGGTCAAGGTTTACCCTTCCCGATCCGTAAATGGCCAGGGATCGATCGGATTGTGACCGTATGGGTACAATCCTCAGTCCCAGGCCTTCCAATTGCAGGTAATCATTCATCCCCAGTAATTTGTCAGGCTGTGAGGTGACAGAAAAATAAATGGGTCGGTCGTAAAAATTGGAACCGATCAAATCCAGTACAGCCAGCTCGTCTTTGGTAATGAATTGTCGGTCGCTCAGGTCGATTTCAATTCTGTCCACCATCCTATGTGACTCTTCTCTGCTTATCATTCCCGCTTCTATAGCCCTTTCCCGGTCAATGGGGATGTGCAGTTGGCGGGAGGGGAGGTAACTCTCCAGTTCCCGGGTGGAAGTTTGCAGTGGATTGTCGTCTCCGATAAATTGCAGGGCATCCGTGAGAGACATCTCTCTTTCTCTGCCACCGGGGGGATTGTAGAGGATTTGATTTCGTTTACTTCCGCGGTAAGCCTCCTCAGTGATGGTAAATTTTATCGGAGGAGAGTCGTTTACTTTTCGACGCATTTGGTTGATGTACCAATCGACCGCTATCAAACTGAGATTCACCACCCTCACATCGGTTCGAATACCCTCCACTTCTTGTGCATACCAAAGCGGATAGGTATCGTTGTCTCCGTAGGTAAAAATAATGGCGTTGGGTTCACAGCTCTCCAGGAAATTATTGGCGTAGTCTCTGGCTGCAGTTATATTGCTGCGGTCGTGTTCGCCGTAGTTTTGGGTGAGCATAAGGAGGGGGGCGATCAGGACCAGTGCGGACGCACCTATGGCTAACAGGTGGTCTTTGCCCTTTATTTTTTCTTTAAAATACTGGTATAAACCGAGGACCCCCATCCCCATCCACATGCAGTATGTGAGCACCGATCCGGCAAGTACATAGTCTCGTTCCCGGGGCTCCATAGGGGGTTGATTGGAGTAAATAATGATTCCAATACCCGTGGTGAGAAACAGTACCATCAAGGCACCGAAATCCTTTTTTCTTCGCGAATAATGAAACAACAAACCCACCAACCCGAATAAAAAGGGCAACATAAAATAGGTATTTCTGGCTTTGTTGTTCCGTTTATCAGTGGGCAGATGACTCATATTGTGCAACCTCATTTCATCTAGCGGTTTTATCCCGCTAATCCAGTTTCCATCGGCGGGATTCGAAGCCCTGAATCCCTGCTCACCGTTTTGTCGCCCACTGAAATTCCACATAAAATACCTCCAGTACATCCAGTTTATCTGGTATCTCCAGAAAAACTTGAGATTGTCAGCCATGTTCGGCGTACCGGATTCTTTTCCTATCCAATGGCGGTATTCTGCGAACCTCCGTTGTTCAGTATGTCCCATTCTGGGAAAAAGCATTTTATCCCTGTCGTGATACTCAAGTGATATTCTCTGTTCTACCACTTCGTAGCGGTCATCCACTCGTCCGTATCGATCTTCAAAAACGTAATCGGAGGGTCTCGCTTCAAAATGAGGCCCGTGAAACAAGGGTCGCTCACCGTATTGTTCCCGGTTGAGGTAAGACAGCATTCTGACGGGATCGCTCGGCTCATTCATGTTTACCGGAGGCCCGGCCATAGATCGTATAACCACCACTCCAAAAATACTGAAGGAAATGACCATCAGGGTGGCACCCATGGTCAGGTAGTGTACCAGTTTACTCGAATTTTTTTCTGCCCATCTGAATCCGTAATACAGTAAACCTGCGATAAGGAGTATGGTGGGAATCAATCCCGTGTTAAACGGAAGACCCAAATAGTTGACCATGAAAAAGTCAAACATAAACCAGAGGTTGGGAATGCCGGTGATGATGAGAGCCTGTACGAGTATAATCATGGCACCTCCAATGGCCATGGCAATAATGCCGCCCTTCCAATTGTGTTTTTCGTATTTTTTGAAATAATAAAGCAGAGCCAGGGCCGGAAAAGTCAGCAAACTGAGTAGGTGGACACCGATAGACAAGCCCGCTGAGAATATGGCCAGAAACATCCAGCGATCGGTATCGGGTCGATCCGGAAGTTCGTACCATTTGACCATCGCCCATATCGTCAGCCCGGTAAAAAAGGTGGACATGGCATACACCTCGCCCTCCACTGCCGAAAACCATATAGAGGTGGCAAAGGCCGTGCCGAGTCCGGCCACAATTCCGGTAAATGCCAGAGCGATCAGATCTGCTCCAACGGGTTCCTCAGAGCGTCCGACAAGTGCCAAACGACCAAAAATGATGGTGACCCAACATACAAACATGGCGGCCAGAGCCGTTGACAAGCCCGACATGAGATTGACTGCAAAAGCGATGTTGGCGGGGTCGGAGCTGAAAATCTCAGCCAGAAGCGTAAATATTCTGCCGGTTACCAAAAACAGGGGAGCTCCGGGCGGGTGAACGACCTGCAACTTGTAGGCGGCGAGGATAAACTCACCACAGTCCCAAAGGCTGGTGGTTCTCTCTGCTGTAAGGAAGAAAATGAAAAATGTAAAGGCCAGCACAAACCAACCCGAGTATTTCTTTACATTGGTGTAATTCAGCATGAAAATTCTATTTAATGATTTCCGGCAATTGTTTTACAAACTCCAAAATTATAATTATTCGCGCAATTAATCCCATAATTGGTCAATTATTCCACCGATATACAAGATTCTCTTCTCCTACTGATTTTGTTTTGGATAAACATTCACCACAGGTATCCCATTTGAGACCAAGTCCGTTAGACTGATCCGTAAACTCCACGTCTGTGACTTTTTTGCACTTGAAAAAACGCGCGTACCGGTTTCTGAAGTATGAAAAACCGATTGTCAAGTCCGCATTTATTTGTAACTTTGCGGGATAAATCCCATACCTATGCAGTGGTTACTTCTTCTGTTGGTTTTGTTCATTGTATTCAGATACGATAAGATCGTGTCATTTCTTCAGGGAGTTCAGAAAAAAGAACCGCCCGCCGTCGATAAGAATAAGGACGACAAAGGGGAGTATATCGATTACGAAGAAATTGAGTGATTGTTTTATTCCAAAAATATTTCCCCTGACAGTTGTATTTTTTCAAGTGCTAAAATTTTCCTGTGCCCATGGATGCAGACACAAATAGCATAGAGACCTCTGTGTTTAAGGAGGGATTGACAGATGGTTACAGATTGATTTGAGAGGGAAGAATTTATTTTAATCGTGGACTGCAGTTGCAGTTTTTTAAAAGATACAAAAAATGAAGGAACGAATACTGTACGAATCCGAAGATCTCATCGCTGTAGATAAGCTCGGCGGAGAACCTGTGGTAAAAGACCTTTCAGGAGATATTCCCCTTTCGGAAAAAATTGCGGAATACGAAGGTTCTCCCGTTTTTCCGCTTCACCGGATCGACCGGCCGGTATCGGGGGTTGTACTCTTTGCCAAAAACAGAGAAGCGGCCGCGTATTACAGCAAGGTGTTTAAGAATCGGGAAACCGGAAAAATTTATCTCGCAGCTACCGAAAACTGCCCCTCCCGGAAAAAAGGTGAATTGAATGGATGGATAAAGGTCTCTCCAAAGAGAAACAAGGCCTATTATTCAGAGGAAAAAGGAGGCAAAGCCAAAAATGCGGAGACGCGATATGCAGTCATTGACGAGATCGACCGTTACTTTCTCATAGCTCTCCAGCCGGAAACCGGAAGGCACCATCAGTTGCGGGCTCAACTCAGTTTTCTGGGGTGTCCCGTAAAGGGCGATGTCAAGTACGGTGCGCGCAGGAAAAACAAAGACCGCGCTATTCATCTGCACGCCTGGAGTCTTTCCATCGGGGAGAAAGGAAGCCGTGAAATTTTAAAAATTAACGCTCCACTGCCCGATGATCCGGTGTGGAATGCGTTTGATTCGGAACTTTTGAAGAAACCCGGTGAAGCGCAACAGTTGCTTTTTTCTGGAGAGGAGGAGTAATTACAGCAAAGTATAAAACAGAAAAACATGGAAAGTAAAAAGAGAACAGACGTCAATGAACTGGGAGAGTTTGGCCTGATAGACCGGCTGACCGCTACCCACGAGTGCTCGCATCCGAGTACCTTGATGGGTGTGGGAGACGATGCGGCAATACTGGATTACGGGGGGCAACCGATTATTGTAACCACGGATATGTTGTTGGAAGGCATTCACTTTGACCTCATGTATACCCCTTTGAAGCATTTGGGTTACAAGGCGGTGGTTACCAACTTGTCAGATATTTGTGCGATGAATGGACTTCCCCGACAAATAACGGTATCGATAGCCCTGTCCAATCGTTTTTCCGTGGAGGCCATCGAAGAGATTTACGAGGGTATATACACCGCCTGTCGAAATTACAATGTGGATATGGTGGGGGGAGATACCAATTCGAGTAAGAAGGGCCTGGTAATCAGCATTACAGCTCTCGGCAGTGCGGATGCCGGAAAAATTACCTACAGAAAAGGCGCCAAGCCCGGTGATATTTTATGTGTTACCGGCGACCTGGGAGCGGCCTATCTGGGCTTGCAGATACTGGAGCGCGAAAAGCAGATTTGGCAGTCCAACCCGGGGGTTCAGCCAGATCTCGAAGATCAGACCTACCTCATTGGAAGGCAATTAAAACCCGAGGCGCGGACGGATATGGTTACTCTCTTTGATCAGTCGGGTTTTATACCCACCAGCATGATCGATATATCGGACGGACTGGCTTCAGAAGTCAAACACCTGTGCAAACATTCGGGTACCGGCGCATTGATAGAGGAAGCCAAGGTGCCGTTAAAAGACGAGTCCCAGCTCATGGCTTTGAAGTTTAAACTGGATCCCATTACCTGCGCCCTGAGTGGAGGAGAGGATTACGAATTGCTCTTTACGGCAGATGAGAAAGACTTGCCCACCATCCGCACTCTTCCTGGGATTCACATCATTGGTGAAATGCGCCCGCAAGAAGAAGGTATAAAATTGCAGACGGTCAATGGCCGCTTTCACGATATTGTTGCACAGGGTTGGCAACACTAAAATCAGATCCGGTACCCCCGGTCGTTTAACAGGGAATTTTACCTGGATTCATTCGGTTATAATGATAACTAAAAAAACAGTTAGAGGGAACCCGGATGGCACATTTTGCCAGCAGTTATATCCCCGGCCCGAACGGTTTTATTATTTATTTACACACACTTATTTTATATTTGCACCTTCGGAAAAATAATTTAAATGGCAGAAGTTCACATATTGACGTACAATCCCTTTCAGGAAAACACCCTTGTTATAGAGTCGGGAGGGGAATGTGTAGTTATCGATCCGGGAGCGTACAGTCCCGAGGAGAAAAAAGATTTTGAGAATTTTTTGGAAGAGCGTTCCGCCAAAGTGGTTCGGTTACTCAATACACATTGCCATTTGGATCACATTTTTTCCAATGGTTTGATAGCGGAAAAATATCGATTGGATCTGGAGATTCACCCCGAAGAAAAGGGCATGTTGAAGGCAGCACCTCAAATTGGGCAGTCTTACGGCATTCCGACCGATTCGTCCCCGGAGCCAGGGAAATGGCTTCAGCCGGGGGATTTCATCGAATTTGGTGAAGAGCGCTTGAAAATACTTTTTACGCCGGGGCACTCTCCGGGAAGTGTTTCATTTTATTCAGAAAAGGGTCAATACCTGATCTCCGGAGATGTTCTCTTTTATGAGAGTATTGGCAGAACCGATTTGCCGGGAGGAGATTTTGATACCTTAATGGCATCGATAAAAAATGAATTGTTGCCGCTGCCCGATGAAATTGTGGTTTATCCGGGGCACGGTCCGGTAACCTCCATAGGTCACGAACGCCGTCACAATCCATTTATTCGGCAGTACTTGTAGTTGGCCCGGAGTCAAATTATCAGACCATGAACTCTTTATGGTTTATCTTTTGGCAGAGCGTCAGGCTAAAAAACAAAAATAGACGTTAAGCTTAGTAACTTCCCGGCAGTTGACGGATTGGCCTCCGAAATATGAATGCAGTGGGAATATTTTTTTCTAAAAAAACAAAAATTGATGTACAGTAAATTATTTTCTTTAGCGATCATTTTTTTTCTCACCATTTTTATGGTGGCCTGCAGCAGTGATGACGACAATGGCGGAACCCCAACAGATGAAGTCAACTTCCATATTTCCGGGGATGTAGAGGGACATAAAAGTGGTTTTGCAACCCTGGTTCAGGTGGAAGAAAGCGGTATTCAGCAGCTGTTTTTCAGTATGAACGACGGAATAAGTGGTACGCAGACTTTTTCGCTCAATCTCTATTTGAGCAATACCGGTCAGGATGTGGAAGTCCCCACTCAGGGCGATTACAGCATCGGTTTGCCGGCAGCGCAGGATTTCTGGGTAGTGTATACCGATTTGTCGGGTGCCGATGGAGTAGAATACGGTTCTATCTGGGGAGCCAGTGGAACGCTGACCATTACGGAATCCAATTCCGGCAGAGTCAGCGGTGAATTTGAATTTACTGCAGAGGGGAATATTGATGGAATGGGCAATCCGACCGGACAGATCGAAGTGACGGAAGGAGTGTTTTCTGTTCAGCTGCCCTGAGCCGGGTTATCAAGCTTCTATTACAAGACTAGATGTGCTTACTGTCGAAATGCGGTGTGTTGAATTTCTCGTGATGCGATGTGTTGAAATTATCCGGGTGAGGCCGGGCTGTACCATACTACGGAGCAGTTTTCCTCCCGAAAAATGAGTTCTGCTTCAGACCGTATATTTTCTGGGGTGACGGATTGGTATTCCTCCACTTCGGTGTTCAATAGATTGGCATTCCCCAGGTTTTCGTATTGAGAGAGGTTCATGGCTTTGTGAAGGCTGCTGAGACTGGAAAAAGCGTGTGAAGTCAAAAAGGTGTTCTGAAGTTTTCGGAGTTCTCTCTCTGAAATGCGTTGGTTTTTTGTCTTATTCAGGACTTCCACAATACTCGCCTCTCCCTCTTCGGCGGTAAATCCCGGGTTGAGTCTTCCCTCAATGATAAACAGGCCGGTGTCGTTGGAACCGTTGACATAGGCATCCACTGAGCTGAATATTTCCTTTTCTTCAACAAGGACTTCATTCAACCAACAACTCCTGCCTAAACCTAGTAAATCGGACAAGAGGTCAATGGCCGGAAATCGGGTGTTGAGTTTATTCGGTATATGAAAAGCCATATAAACCGCGTGATGGGGTACGAGGCCTTTTATTTTTTTCCCTCTTTTTTCTCTCTGTTCTTCTTCGGGTTTGAATATAGGTAATTCCAGATCAGAGGGCTTCAGATCCAAAAACCACTTTTCAACCATTTTCAGAGTTTGATCAATATCGACATTGCCTGTAATGGCCAGAACTGCATTGGCTGGATGGTAATACCTTCGGTAAAACTTTTTGAGTTCATCCAGGGTGATGGACTCGATGTGAGCGGGCGTCATTCCGATGGTCGGCCAGCGATAGGGGTAGGATTTATAGCAAAGGTCGTGTAGGTAATGCCAGACGTCCCCGTAGGGTTCATTCAGACAGGTCTCTTTGTACTCCTCCAGGACAATGGCTTTCTGAGTGGCAAAAACTTTTGTTTTTAGGTCCAGGTGACCCATTCTGTCAGATTCCAGCCACAGGGCAGTTTCGAGGTTTTCTCCGGGAAGGATTTGATAATAATTGGTGATGTCAGAATTGGTGTAGGCATTGTTTTCACCCCCTGCCAGTTGTTGAGGAATATCAAAATCACCTGCATTTTTTGAACCTCCAAACATCATGTGCTCGAAGAGGTGAGCCATGCCCGTCATTTCGGGTGGGTCGTATTTGGAGCCGGCATTGTACACCAAATTGGTGACAGCCATAGGGGTTTGAGAATCCCGGTGAATCAATACCACCATGCCATTTGGCAGTCGATGTTTTACAAACTCTATCATGACTGCAAAGATGAGTTATATATTATTAATATGGTAGCGTTCTTTTGAAAGTTATGTGATGGGGTCATGGGGTCATGGGTTCATGGGTGATGGGTTCATGGGTGATGGGTGATGGGTGATGGGTGATTGGTGATTGGTGATTGGTGATTGGTGATGGGTGATGGGTGA
>SKYC01000283.1 GCA_007128085.1 Saprospiraceae bacterium
CGGGTCGAGCGAAGAAAAATTCAACAGTAATTTCAGCGCATTGTTTTTTTGATTCCCGGAGAGTTTCTGAAGAAATCCGGATGATTTGTCAAAAGCGGCTGAAGGCAAAATCATCGGCCAATTCATCCTCAACGGATGTTGTGCGCGCAATTTTATGATGGTTTCAATCGGATTGGAGAATTTTGGTTTTTCTTTTCCTGAAGCGGAGGCACCTGCTAGAAAACCATCTGATGGAAACCCCTGCAGCGGGACGACAGAGGGGTAATACTTCACATTTCCCGTATATACCTTACCGCTCTGAACCGGGTGATCAAAGGGGGCAAATCGAAAGGCGTATTGGTTGTATTCAAAAAAAACACTGGATTTGATTCCGTAGAACCAGGACTGAGAGACTCTGAGGTTTTCTCTCCAGTTTTCCTCCTCGTGAAGGCAGAGCCATTGATCGGACAGTGGAGGAATCCATTCGAGTTCTTTTTTTCTCCAGCTCATACCGCAAATTTGAAGCAATTCAGACTGCAGCAAAAGAGGTAACCCATCCATATTTTTCAGCGCCTTGGCGAGAAAGTACAATCGCAAAAGTTGATCAGCACATTTTTTTTCCGACCAATTCAGGGTGTCAAGATCGGCGCCTATCATCCGAAGTTCCCGTGCCAGGGTAGAGTTTTTAGTGTCCACGAGACGGGCGGCAATTTTTTCGAGCTCGAAATGTCCGGTGTTCAGTAGTTGAGGCAGTCCTTTGTTAAAGAGGTCTTTCACCCAGTTCAAAAACTCTTCGGCTCCGGATTTCATCAGTTTGATCCGCTCTTTTTTACCGGACTGGGAGAGTAATTCCAGGAGTATTTTTTCCGGGAAAATACCTTGGTGGGCAAAGGCCATGGGCAGTTATTCTTCTTCGGATGGATGGGGATTGATCTTGTTCAATGCTTTTTCGGAAGCTTTTTGTTCGGCACTTTTTTTGTTGTAGTCCTCGGCTGTTGCTGTTTTTTTACCGTCGATCAACACCGATATTTTAAACCGGTCCCTTTTGTCGAATTTAAACTTTTCTTCCAGGCGATAAGTGATTTCAGTACCGTGCTTTTGCGACCACTCCAGGAGTTGACTTTTAAAATTATCGTCCTGACTTTCGAGTTGTTCGATGTTGAGTTCTTTGCGAATAATTTTTTTAATGATGAAAGACCGGGTTTTTTCGTAGCCGTTTTCAAGGTAAAAAGCTCCGAGCAGGGCTTCCAGAGCATTTCCGAGCATGGACTTACTGAGATGGGTCTCGTTGAATTTAAGGAGCAGAAGGTCCAGCCCCATTTGGCTCGAGATTTCATTGAGTGTCTGCCTCTTTACGATTTTCGATCTCATTTTGGTGAGAAACCCCTCGTCTCCGGCGGGGTATTTTTTAAAGAGGTATTCACCAACGGCACAACCGAGTACGGCATCACCGAGGAATTCCAGACGCTCGTTACTTTGCGCGCCAATTTTACCCTTGTTATTTCTCGAACTGTGGTAGAAAGCGGTTTTGTACAATTCTATGTCCTTCGGAGTTTTTCCTGTAATAATTCGAATTTGTTGTACAAATTCCTTGTCCGGAGAGAGCGTTAAATTGTAAACCTTGCGCATTGAGGTATTATTCGAATTTCCTAAAGACGATCGTTGAGTTGTGTCCGCCAAATCCAAAAGTATTGCTCATGGCGACCTTGACCTTTCGGGATTGAGCCGTGTTGAGTGTCAGGTTCAACTTGGGATCGATGGCCGGATCACGCGTAAAATTATTTATGGTAGGCGGTACGAAGTCGTTGTTGATCGCCAAAACACATGCAATGCCTTCTATGGCTCCGGCAGCACCCAACAGGTGGCCTGTCATGGACTTGGTGGCACTGATGTTGAGTCGTGTTGCGTGCTCGCCGTATACTTGTTCAATGGCTTTTATCTCAGCAATATCACCCAGTGGGGTAGAAGTGCCGTGGACATTGATGTAGTCGACCTCATCTATGTTCAGCCCGGATTCCTTCAATGCAATTTCCATAACGCGGGCAGCGCCCTTGCCATCTGGATGAGGTGCGGTGATGTGGTACGCATCGGCCGTCATTCCCGAACCGATGACCTCACCGTAAATACGTGCACCCCTTTTTTTGGCGTGTTCGTAACTTTCAAAAATGAATGCACCGGCTCCTTCTCCGAGAACAAATCCGTCTCTGTCAGCATCAAAGGGTCTTGAGGCGGTCTCGGGATCGTCATTTCTCTCCGACAGTGCCTTCATGGAGCTGAATCCGCCCATCCCTGTTCTGGTAATGGCCGCTTCAGAACCACCGGCAATGATCAAATCGGCTTTTCCCAGACGGATGTAATCAAAGGCATTGATCATTGCGTGATTGGCAGAAGCACAAGCAGATACCGTTCCGTAATTAATCCCTCTGAAATTGTATTTTATGGATATGTGTCCGGGAGCGATATCCGATATCATTTTGGGAATCATAAAAGGGTTGTACCTGGGAGTACCGCTCCCTCTGGCGTAATCCTCTATTTCTTTTTCAAGTGACTCCAACCCACCGATTCCGGAACCCCAAATCACTCCGGCCATATAAGGGTCGATTTTCTCCAGGTCAATGCCGCAGTCTTCAATCGCCTGATCGGCGACTACGAGTGCATATTGGGAAAAGGGATCGAGTTTTCTGGCTACTTTTCTATCCAGATGATCGGTAATCCGGAAATTTTTTAGTTCGCACGCGAAGCGCGTTTTAAACTCCCCTGCATCAAAGTGAGTAATGGGGCCGGCCCCGCCTGCACCGTTCTGTAGGCTTTCGAGAAAATCATTCTGGTTGTTGCCGGTAGGGCTCAAAACTCCAATACCTGTGATTACAACTCTTTGCATAATTGGCTTTTTATTAATAATACAGGGACTAAGATAATAAATCTTTTCTTTTGCAAGAGAAACTTTCCGGCAACTCCCA
>SKYC01000135.1 GCA_007128085.1 Saprospiraceae bacterium
ATTGAAATTTTCCGATGATTGGAGTGATTTTCTGTAACCCGGTTGCCCTCACATAAAAACAACTCATGCAAATTACTCCTTAGAAGAGGGACTGTCATTGGGACGGGTAATTTCTTTTCTTAGATAAACAATACACTCTGGCCCCGTACAGAACAGGAGATCCAGGATACTCAAGCCCGGAATAAACCCGTGTTTGTCTTCAAAGAGTTGCGGGTATTTGATGAAGTGGGAATCCGGCTGGACTTTTTTGGCTTTGTAGAAATCTCTTTTGTCCAACAGGTCAGATGTGTGGAGATCATCCTTAAAAGTGTAATTGACGGTTTGGTGGATTTGAATGGGAACGCCTGCGAACTGAATCATTAATTGCAAGGCCTCTTGGTTTAAATCCAGCAGGTATTTAAATTTTTTGTCAAGGAATTCCCGGATAGTAGAAAAGTACTCTTCGAAGAAGGGACTTTTTCCATAAGCGCTTTTTAAAGTGCGGATGTGTTGGAGTTGCCAGTTTTCATCGTAAGAGATGAGCACATCCTCAATGGGCATGGCGCTGTTTTTGCCTTTCACCAGAGGTACGCTCAACAATACCGGGCCATTGGCACCCATTATGCGGTATTTGTTGCGATAGCTGCCCTTGTTGTAATTTTCACAGACCTCTATCCACCATTCTCCGGATTGCAGACCGAGGGCAAAAACATCCACAGGTGGGAATAATTGACTCTCTGTAAGTAACTTCAAGGGTTTGACTTTTTTGCAAAAGTAATGAATAAGTCCGGCTATTGCGCCAGGTTAAGCTCGTGAAAGGGGGATTAACCAAAAGTTATTTGAAACCTTTCGAAGGAAACCTGCAGGTATCAGGCACCCTTGTTGTATGAGGGGGCTAAAATCCTGTCCGGGAACGCCTAACCAGCTCCGGAACCGAGTTTTGCGTAGTCAATCGAGAGGTTGGCACGAAGCGTAAACAGGGAGCAGGGAAGCTGTGTGATTGAGTTCCGAAATATTTATTGTTGGAGCTTTCGTTGTTAGCCTAAGCGGGAGCAGTAACAGGATAGTCGAGATGGTGAGATTATTTTGTTCCGACCGGAATCTGAGAGCAGGGCAAACTTGCATGAGGTTTCCACGGGAACCTGGGAGAGCCTACCGTCTCCACTGGAAGCATACCGGAAATAGAAAGGGTAACCGGTCGACCAAAAGCCCAGGCAATCCCGGCAACAACTGCCGCCGGGATTGCGCTAAGAATGAGAGCAGTTGCCAAGTGGTATCTGAGTCGAGAGAAATCGAAGACAAGGAAAAGGACGAAGGCAGTCTTAGCACCTTCATAATACCGTTGAAGGGTGGGGAATTGGCTCCACGAGACCCACCTTATAGGGAAGGGAGGTGCCTGAATGTGGAAGTGTACAGCAGAAACATCAAATAAACCAGAGTTATGAAAAGGATGTCAACAGTTGAAGTGCACATAGCGGAACGGGCGAAGAAGTTCCGTGATGAGCCCATAACGAACCTACACAGCTTTATTGACCTGAACCTGCTTGAGGAATGCTTCGGTGCCCTGAATAAGAAAGGAGCAGCCGGAGTAGACGGACAAAGCTGGGAAGGCTACAATGAAGTACGAGAGGAGAGGATGCCAAACTTGCTGGCCCAGTTCAAGAGCGGGAGCTATCGAGCCCCGTTGATACGGCGCACCTACATACCGAAAGGAGATGGTAAACGCCGCCCACTTGGACTGCCAACATTGGAGGATAAACTGATGTAGAGGGCAGTGACCAAGGTGTTAACGCCGATCTATGAGCAGGAGTTCTATCCAACCTCTTACGGGTTTCGACCGGGTAAATCACAACATCAGGCCTTGGAGATGCTGTTCAAAGAAGTAAGTTTTAAAGGCAAGTATTATATAATAGATGCCGATATGTCGAACTACTTTGGGAGCATTAACCACGGGGTGCTGCGGGAATTTCTAGACCTAAGGATAAACGATGGAGTGATACGAAAGATGATAGACAAATGGCTAAAAGCCGGAGTACTGGAAGACGGGCAGGTAAGTTACCCGGAAGAAGGTACACCTCAAGGAGGGGTAATCTCGCCGTTGTTGAGTAACATCTATCTTCACTATGTACTGGATGAATGGTTTAACGAAGCCATCCAGCCACGGTTGAAGGCTGAAAGCAAGCTGATACGGTTTGCGGATGACTTTCTGCTGTTATTTAACAGTAAGGAAGAAGCCAAACGAGTGATGGAAGTGCTGCCAAAGCGATTGGGGAAATATGGACTGACCTTACACCCGGAGAAGACCAAACTTGTAGAGGTTAACAATGGGGATGGGAAGGGCGGACAGACGTTCGACTTTCTAGGCTTCACCCACTACATGGGCAAAAGCCGTAAGGGTAGGAGCATACTTAACCGCAAAACCAGCAAGAAAAAGCTAAAGTCCTCGCTTCACCGAACCAATGATTGGATAAGGAACAACCGACATAAACCGGTTGCAGACCTTATTGGGGAGTTGAATCGGAAACTGCAAGGACATTATAGCTACTACGGGATCACATTCAATGGTAGAAGCCTTCTTCATTATCATCACAAAGTGAGGCGACTGCTTTACAAGTGGATGAACAGAAGAGGGGGCAAGACACCGATGAACTGGGACAAGTTCCAGACGATCCTAAACCATTACCCATTAAAACAACCACGTATTGTACACAGCTATCTTTAGCGAGACTACATTCAGAGGAACCGTATGCGGGAAATCCGCTCGTACGGGTCTGTGGGGGAGCGGGGAGGTAACGAACCGCTCTACCCGGAATTTGTTTAAATAATTCAAATACAATGACTTAGTCTCGGATTAACCCGCATTATTCACCAGGAAAAGTTTTCACCTAATTTTATAGATTTCAGTTTTTTAAGCTTTGCCTGGATTTGAATTTTAATAAAATCTATCGCATTTCGTGG
>SKYC01000107.1 GCA_007128085.1 Saprospiraceae bacterium
ATATTGAGACAGGAAATCTAATCTATTACAAAACGGCAGTAGATTCATTTCATTTTTTAATCTCCAAAATTACGAATAGGGAAATGTTTAAACCAATTTCAAACAGAGGGTGGCTGCAACGGGGAAAATCAGCTCAAACTTTTGGAGAGCAACCGATAGATATAGCGTATACGATCCTTGCCCTGGAATCCTTTTGGCAAACAACAAAAAATTACCAATATTTTCAACTTGCGATACGGGCCTTCGATTGGTTTCTTGGACACAACCACCTTGGACAAGCCTTGTATAATCCGGTAACAGGTGGATGCCACGATGGCCTGGAAGAACACGAAATCAATATCAACCAGGGAGCGGAATCATCCATTTGTTTCGCCCTGGCAAGAATGACTATGGAAAATATGAACAATAAAATACCAATACAGATAAAATCAAGGCCTATCGTCAGGAAAAGGAAGAGTAAGCGAATGTATCACAAAGGAAAATTTGTTCCGGAATAAGACAACGATTTATTTTTCAGCTCCTGAGATGAGAAAAGTCACCACATGAACGTAGGGTGTTTATAAACTTGGCCAATTCAACCCTTTAATTACCATTGAAACCATAATTAAAATAAATGAATTACTGCATCCCTTTTAATCAAATTGACCTAAATTCTTTGCCGGTGGTCGGTGGGAAAAACGCCTCCCTGGGTGAAATGTATCAAAAGTTGAATTTAAAAGGTATTCTTGTTCCCGATGGTTTCGCAACCACGGCAAACGCATATCGGAAGTTCCTCCACAAAAACAAAATCGCAGATTCCCTGGCTAAAATCCTGGATAGCCTGGATACAGAGGAGTTCTCCAATCTTACTGAAGTCGGAAAATCTGCCAGAGAGTTATTGCTGAATGCATACATTCCCCAAACTATAAAACAAAGTATTCTATCCGCTTATCGCCAGTTAGAAAGTCGCGTCGGACAAGTCCTTCAGGTTGCCGTTCGCAGCAGTGCCACTGCCGAAGATTTGCCTACCGCCAGTTTTGCAGGGCGTATGGAGTCTTATTTAAATATAAGCGGAGAGAAACAATTGCTTGAAGCTGTTCAGCTCTGCTACGCATCTTTATATACTGACAGGGCCATAAAGTATCGTCATGACATGGGTTTTACAGGTATGGACATCGCTATTTCAGTGGGCGTTCAGCAAATGGTGCGCAGTGATAAAGCTTCTTCGGGAGTGGCATTTACAATTGATCCGGACAGCGGATTTCAAAACTCAATAATTATTAATAGTTGTTGGGGTTTGGGGGAAAATATTGTTCAAGGCAGGATAACACCCGATGAATGGATTGTATTTAAACCCACTCTTTTCAACGACCAATTTAACCCGATCTTAAAAAGACGTTGTGGAAAAAAAGAATATACCATGGTGTATGGAGATAAAGCCAAAAGCTCACCGGCAGAAAAAACAATTGTCAATATGGAAACCTCTTCTGAAATGCAAAATGAGTTTTCACTGACACACAGCGAAGTTATCCGGCTTGCTCAATGGTGTTACCAAATTGAGAAACACTACGAAAACGCAATGGATATTGAATGGGCTAAAGACGGGCTGGACAATCAAATGTATATTGTTCAGGCTAGACCGGAAACGGTTCACCGAAAAGAAAAAAAACAAGTGCGTGAAATTTACACGCTCAAAGAAACCGGAAAACTACTTGCCAGAGGAATTGCCCTGGGAGACAAAATCGCCACAGGGAAAGCCCGGATTATTACTGACCCGCGAGACGGGCATCAATTACAAAAAGGAGAAATTCTGGTAACAGATATCACAAACCCCGACTGGGACACTGTTTTAAAAAAAGCGGGAGGTATTGTAACCAACAAGGGTGGGAGGACCAGCCATGCCGCTATCGTAGCCAGAGAAATAGGAACAGTGGCTGTGGTAGGTTGTGGCAATGCAACAGAGGCCATTGAAAATGGCCAGGTAATTACCATTTCGTGTGCAGAGGGGAAAGATGGCAGTGTTTATCAAGGTAAGTTGAATTTTGAAATAAACGAACAGGATTTTAGTCAGTTAGCTGTACCTGATATTTCTCCCATGTTTATTCTCGCCGATCCCAACCGCGCTTTTGAGCTTACTAATTACCCCAATAATGGGGTTGGTCTTATGCGACTGGAATTTGTTATATCCAATTCCATAAAAATACATCCCCTGGCTCTCTTAGAACCGGAAAAGATTCAAAATGAAAAAGTGAAATCTGAAATAAAAGAATTGACAAAAGGATACGAAGACGGCAGATTTTATTTTATCGATAAGCTTGCTGAAGCAGTTACCATCGTAGCCGCAGCATTCTATCCAAAGGAGGTGATTGTCCGTTTGAGTGATTTTAAGAGCAATGAATATGCAAACTTAATTGGAGGGGAGTATTTTGAGCCCCATGAGGAAAACCCAATGATTGGTTTTCGAGGGGCATCGCGATATTACAGTGATTTTTACAAAAAGGGATTTGCGTTGGAATGTATAGCCATGAAAAAAGTGCGCGACGAGATGGGAATGACCAATGTTAAATTAATGATTCCTTTTTGCAGGACTTTAGAGGAAGGTAGAAAGGTCATCGCTGAAATGGCAATCAATGGTTTAAAGCAAAAAGAAAATGGTCTTGAAGTCTATATGATGGTCGAAATTCCGGGGAATGTTGTATTGGCAGATCAATTCGCCAAAATATTCAACGGATTCTCCATAGGATCTAATGACCTGACTCAACTGACCCTGGGATTAGACAGGGATTCGGCATTAATCAGTTATTTGTTCAGCGAAGAAAATCCAGCTGTAAAGGAAATGATAAAAGAAACGATTCGCGCTGCAAAACGGAATGGAATCAAAGTGGGATTGTGCGGTCAGGCACCTAGCGATATTCCCGCTTTTGCAAAATTCCTGGCCGAACAGGGAATAGATAG
>SKYC01000073.1 GCA_007128085.1 Saprospiraceae bacterium
ATATGACTTTTTTGCAAAATCAGAGGAAAGAAGGAGATGTGCTTAGGGAACAACTCGAAATCGCCGAGGGCGAAGAAAGGGAGGAAATAGAAGACAAATTGAGGGGGCTGGATCAAGCGGTTAAAGACTACCAGTGGGATTTGGTAGAGAAATTTGAAGGCGACCTTCTGGGTGCTATAATCAGAGCGAATATTGATCCCGAGGTTCCAGATTTCGAGGGAACCGAAGAAGAAGTGAGACAAAAGAAGTTCGAGTATTTTAAAGAGCATTTTTTCAATAACTTCGACTTCAATGATGAGAGATTGCTGCGCTCTCCCATTTTGAGTACCAAATTCAATCAGTATATCGACCAGATGACTTCCAGGAATCCAGATTCTATTGCCAAAAGCATTGACCTGATGCTGTCTATGATGGAAGATAGTGATCGTGTTTTTAGGTTTTTTCTGGCCAACTCACTCAACAAATACGCCCAGAGTAAAGTCATTGGGATGGATGCAGTGTATGTACACTTGATTGATAAGTACTATGCCACGGGTAAGGCCTGGTGGGTGGGAGAAGAACAACTCGAGAGAATTATGGAAAATGCCGACCGTATTCGGCCCACTCTGATTGGTAAAACGGCAGCCGACATTACAGTGGAAAAAAGGGATGGACAAAGGGTTCGACTGCACAGTCTTGATTACGACTATACCATTCTTTATTTTTGGAGGCCCGATTGCGGTCACTGCAGGAGGTACACTCCTCAAATTGTCGAATTTATTAAAGAATTTGAAGAGAAGGGGGTAGGGGTGGTCACCATCTGCACAAAGTTTACAGACGAAGTAGATAGTTGTTGGGATTATATCGACCGGACAGACGGAACCGATCATTTTCTCAACCTGGTAGATCCCTTTCACCGCTCCAGGTTTACCCAACACTTTAATGTTCGCACGACCCCCTTGATTTATGTACTGGACAGCGATAAGAAAATTATTTCAAAGCGATTGTCGGCGCAGCAATTGCCTGAGGTACTGCCGATGTTGATGAGAGGCAGAGATACCGCGGGGCAGTTGACCGATACCACACCCGGCGAATAGAGGGAGGCTGGCTGTATTTCCCTCAGTTAATGTTGCAGATAATGGTAACTTTGTAAAAATTGATTTTTATTGAAATTTTTTAAAGTAATCGACCGATACATCATCAGCCAGTTTATTCAACCTTTTCTGGCCGCATTTTGTATTGCACTCATGGTATTGGTGATGCAGTTTTTTTTCACCTACCTCGATGAGATAATCGGAAAGGGCATTGGCTTTCTCGCTATTGCCGAAATGGTTGGGTACCTAAGTGTTTCCCTCATCCCAATGGCACTCCCTATTGCCATTTTGCTTTCATCTGTGATGTTGTTTGGTAACCTGGGGGAGCGGTTCGAACTCATAAGCATAAAGTCATCCGGGTTTTCTCTGATGCGCATCATGTTGCCTCTGATTTTCTTTGCCACAGCCATTGCCGGGTTTTCCTTTTATTGCTCCAACAACCTGATTCCCGTTTCCAATTTAAAGTTTTATTCCAAGTTGTACGATATCAGACAACATCAACCGACCCTGGCCATGGAACCCGGTGTGTTTAATTACGATTTTACCGGATATACAGTGCGGATAGGGGAGAGAATGCCCGATGGAAGAGGGATCAAAGATGTGTTGATCTACGACAATTCAGAAGTGCGATCGGGTATTCTAAAAATGATACGCGCCGACTCAGGTGAAATGTTTATGTCCGGTGATCAACAAAATCTCATCATGAGATTGTTTGACGGTGCTCAGTACCAGGATATCCGAGAGGACGGCAGTGCATACAAACCCTTTTTGGAAACCTTTTTCAAAGAATATCAGCTGGTGTTTGATCTCTCCGGTTTTGAGTTTCAGCGAACCGATGAAGATCGATTCAAATCCAATCGGAGAATGCTCACGGTCGGCCAGTTGACTGAATCAGTCGACTCCATGGCCAGATCCATCAGCATCAGTAAAGCCAGGGTATTAGAACCCTTTTTACCTCGAGATCATTTGAGAAATCAATTTAAATTGAAGGACACGACCGATATCCGACCGAACAAAACAGGATCGGATGATCAGGAGGCAGAGGAAAGACCTCCTCCTCACGTGAGAGAAGGACTTGCTGCCACCTCCGGGAATAATAGGAAGAGTATTGAAGGAACAGAAACTTTGGAGGGTATTCCCCAAAGGATGGTGGATACTCTGGGCAGTTTTATCGAGTATTTTCCTGCAAATGAACGACACAGATTGTACTCTCAGGCCGTGGGATTTATTCAAACACATAACCTTCAGTTGAACGCAGCGGTTCACTCCATTGGTAGCACGACCACCGAAATGAGAAAACAGATATTCGATAAACACAGAAAGTTTGCACTGGCGGCTGTTTGTGTCATTTTTCTCTTTATTGGAGCACCTATGGGAGCCATTATACGGAAGGGTGGGTTCGGTTATCCCCTCCTGGTATCCATTTTGTTTTTTACCCTCTACGTCATTCTTTATACGTTGTTTGACGAAATGAACGACGCCGGGACCCTCAATTCAAGATTGTCCGCATGGCTGTCCGAGATCATATTGTTTCCCTTCGGTGTCTACTTGACCTATCAAGCCATGAAAGACAGAAAAATTCTCGATATTTCAGGTATATTTTCCGGTGTTTTAAAATTCATTAAAAAAAAAAAAAAGTAATTGTAGTCCTTTTTCTTCTAAAGAAAGAAGCCCCGTCCCGATAAAGTGATTACCGATGACGAGGCCATATGGGGGGCAATAATTAGGGTTAATCGTTTAGTAAAAATATACCCTTGAAGGCAGTATACCCGCCTCAAAATCAATGATTTTATTTCCGTTGGAATCGAAAAGGAGAATTTCTCCCCTTCCGCTGAAATCTCTCGCATTGGTAAGGAATAA
>SKYC01000061.1 GCA_007128085.1 Saprospiraceae bacterium
GGCGTGACCCAAATCATCATTTGGTTGATTTTTATTCCCGTGGTATTCTTTGGGGTATCTGCCCTCTTTGGCGACCTCATGACTTCCGGAGCCACAGCCCAGGGGTTTGGAGACCCCTCCGATATGGACGAGGGAACCATCCTGGCCGTCATTCAGGAGTTGGCTAGCTTTAACTGGTGGTTGATCGGAAGTTCATTTATCTTCTATTACCTGGGTGGGTTTCTGCTCTACTCCTCTCTGTTTGGTGCGCTCGGTGCCATGATGGGCGATGATCTCGGTGAGAACAACAGTTTGTCTCTCATCATCACCATTCCCATCATTCTGGCCATTTACATAGGTGTGGTGGCCATTCAATCGCCCAACAGCACGCTGGCCGTCTGGAGTTCTATATTTCCACTCTTTTCACCCATTGTAATGCCTTGCAGGCTGGCCTTTGATCCCCCGCTTTGGCAATTGCTGTTGAGTATTGTATCACTGATTCTCTTTACCCTTTTCGTCGTATGGTTATCGGGAAAGATTTACAGAGTGGGAATCTTGATGTACGGAAAAAAAGCCGACCTCAAAGAAGTGTACAAATGGCTGAAGACCAAGTAAGGTAAAAAAATTTGGGAGAACAGTACTTCTCACTTACACTTCGTAGGTCAATTCAATTTCCGAACTGACGGCCTTGGACTGACAAGTCAGTATAAAGCCATCATCCACTTCCGAGTCGTCCAGAGCGAGACAGGTTTCCATTTCCACTTTACCCTTATTCAGCTTGGCCATACAACTGGAGCAAACGCCACTGGTGCAGGAATAGGGTGGATCGTATCCCTTGTCCTGGAGTGCTTCCAGAATGGTTTTCTCCGCGGGAATATCCATTTCGATCCACTCGCCATCCAATTCAATTTTGGCGCGGGTATCGGTACTGCCCTTCACTTCTTTTTTGTCCGACTCATCCACCGTAAAATACTCGATGTGGATGTGTTCCTGATTCACTCCGCGGGAACGGAAGTGCTCTCTGCAGGATTTTAACATATCGCCCGGTCCGCAGATAAAAAAGTTTTCTTCTCCTCTTCCGGAGGGGTGATCCCTCAGGAAAGTATCGATCAGAGAAGGAGTAATTCTTCCTTTGTACGAACTTCCCATATCCTTTTTTCTGCCAAAAAATCCGGCCAATCCCCCACTTCTGGTTTGAGAAAAGGCATTTTTATAAAAAAATTGCCCCCGGTGTCTTTGGCTCATAGCCTCAAGTTCTTCGGCAAAAATGACACTATCGGGACGTTTGTTGCCGTACAAAAGATACACATTGCTGCGCGGCTCCTTTTCGAGAGCATCCTTAATGAGTGAAATAACCGGGGTGATACCACTACCGGCAGCTAAAAAATAATGTGCCCGCTTTTTATCCGGTCCAAAGTCCAAAGTAAACTTCCCTTCCGGTCGGGTAATATTCACCCGGTCTCCTTCCTTCAGCTCATCGACAATGTAGGGGGACACTCTCCCCCCTTTTACCTTTTTTACGGTTATGTGAAAACCGGGCTCACCTGGAGCCGAGGACAAACTATACGACCTGCGATATTCCTTTCCATCGAACACCAGTTTTATGGTAATGTACTGACCGGCGCGGTAATCAAATTGACTTTTCAGTTCATCCGGAATATGAAAATATACCGTAACTGCATCCTCTGTATTGGGTTGTACCCGATCGACTTTCAGTTCAAAGAATTGACTTTTACTCATTCCTGTCGCATGTTTTTATTAAAATTGCAAAGATATAAGACATCTGAAACTATTGGAGTCGCAATCGGGTTTAAGAATTTGACTTTTTTATCGAGAAAATTCCTTTATAAATTGAACCGACCGTTCACCCACGATCAAAGGGCAGATAAAAAGTATCAAATTCTCGGTTGCGAAAGTACCGGTCCTCAACTTCCCCCGGGCTATCCTCAAATGATTCTTACGGCCTTTGCTCCACCCCTCTTTTTAAGCACCGTCCACCCGATACTGGAGCGCTACGAGAGGAACCGCTGAACTTCCTTTTATTTTAGAGAGCTGACGGATGCATTCCACCCAATAATTGGTACCTTTGCATTTTATACGGCAAACGGCCAGCCGTTGCACAACCATTATTGAATTGATTCGTTAGCTAAAGAAACAGTCCATGACTGTGAGAGATTCCGAGAGACACAAGAGGGAATGTTTAAAATTCTCGTATGCAGTCAATCGTGAATATAAAATTTTAAACTGATAAAACAGAAGTTATGACGACCAAAACCAAAAGTCCGGTAATGTTATACACAGAACAAACACCCAATCCGGAGTCGCTTAAATTCGTTACCAACCGAATGCTTTACGAGGGAACGGCAGATTTCCAGGAAAGTGAAGTTGCTGAAGAATGGAGTCCCCTGGCCAAAGAACTTTTTGATTTACCTTACGTCAAGGGCGTTTATATCTGCAATAATTTTGTGACGGTCACCAAAGAGCCCAATTTCAACTGGGAGGATCTCATGCTCAATCTCAAAAACCAGATTAAATCCTATGTTGAAGAGGAAAAGCCCATTGTCAACGAGGGGTATGAAGAGGTGAAAAAGAAATGGGAGATGGAGAACGAAGAGTTTTCCGGCGACGATGCCGACATCGTAGTGAAGATCAAAGACATGCTCAAAACATACGTCCAGCCCGCCGTGGAAATGGATGGCGGCAACATTGAGTTTAAGGGATTTGAAAATGGTGTGGTGACTTTGGTCATGCAAGGTGCTTGCAGCGGCTGTCCGGCCTCTTCAGTTACCTTGAAATCGGGAATTGAGGGGATGTTAAAAAGGATGGTTCCTCAAGTCAAAGAAGTGGTTGCAGAAATGGGGTAAACTCCCTTCAATAAAAACAAACTATGCAGTGGAATGACAATGCTGCCCAATTGGAAAATGAATTGGGAGAAACAGTTAA
>SKYC01000169.1 GCA_007128085.1 Saprospiraceae bacterium
GGAGACACGCAAAAAGTAACACAATTTCATTTAAAGGCAAAACTCTTTCGATATAAGTGATTCAACAGATCTTCGAAAAAATTTATACTTGATTTTCCTTTTGCATTTCAATAAAGAAATATACTAACAGAGAAACTTAAGTTAAAAATTCATAAATAAGTCCGCGCCGAATAAATATCTTCTCATCCAAATGATGATTTAAATTATTATCTTTCAGTGTATTCCGTATATGTTAGTTGGTGCGATTAACGGGATATATTTCCGGTGGCTTCGGCAGACTCAGCCACCGGGTTATCGTTACCAGTCTCAACTACCCGCTGCCTGAGGTGGTCCCTGAGCCGAAGGGCTCTCTGAGGCAGCCATATGCTAGTAGTAACAAATCACACAAAATCACATAAAACCCACCAAAAAATAAAGGAATTCCCATTGTTTTTTTAAATTAGCCCTATCAATCGAAAGAAGAACGTCTTTATTCACAAACAACACGCATTTTATGAGACTTCTGTTTTTATTCATCATTGGCGCATTTTCATTGAGCACCGATGTTTTTGCTACAGCTGAAGATTTTTCACCTCCGGAATACGATTGGGAAGAACTGGAAGATGTCGAGGTCAGGGATTCCGTCGTATTAAATTATTACCGGGAGGGATGGAAAAGTATTCAGGGTCACGATCACCACCTTGCGGTGGAGCAGTTTGCTACGGCCCGGTCGATCGTTGAGGCCTATCAACCCCTGGATACTCTTTGGATCATCGACATCAACGAAGCCAAGGGATTGGCACTGACCAATATGGGGAGTTTGAGAAAATCGCTCGAAATCAATTACGAGAACACGACTTTGGCCGAGGGACTCGAGGATGAAGAAGTGAAGGCTTTTACCCTCAGTATTGCCTACAACTCCATAGCAGTCATTTACTCCAAGATGAAGCTGTTCGAGCTGGCACAGGATTACTACTACCGCGCCCTGTATATCGACTCCAAATACTTTGGGGATAACCTGGAATTCCACTATGTCAACCACAGAAATCTGGGGATAACTTCCCTACAGATGAATGACTACCAAAATGCGGCCAATCACCTGGATCAGGCCTTAGATTATCTACACCATGAGGGTGTGTACTCCAGAGACAGAGAACTGGCACTCCACTTTAATTTCCTTCAACTGGCACTGGAGACGGACGAGCAAAATAGTGCCCATCGCTATCATCGCCTGGCCTCCGAAATCAAAGAGAGCACCCGGCTAAATCCCGAACTCTTTGTATATGGATTCGAATTGGAAATGAAATACCAACTGATGATGGGCGATACGACAGCGGCCATTGACCAGATAAAAGCCGCGCGCAGCAATCTGGCAGAAACAAACTATCACCTACCGTTCATTCTTTGCAGATTGTACATATCTGCTGCCCCGGTACTCATTGAACTGGGAGAATACATTCTGGCAGAGGAGTTACTAGATCACTGCCTCGACCTTCAACTACCCGTCAGAGAACTGGATATTGATCTTATTGACGATCCCGGCATCGTTCTCAAAGCGAAAAGTTTTCAAACCAAAATCAGAGGTAAAAAAGCAGCACTCACTGAAAGTGAAAGTGAACTGAAAAGAAAGTTGTTGAGCGTTTACCGGGATTCAGAGGAGCAAATTGAAATGCTCAAGACCTTCATTACCGGGTCGCTTATCCCTCACTCCCGACTGCGACTGACCCGCGATCATTTTTCGGTATTTGAAAACGGTATCGCCGCTTTGTACGAGTTGTATCTACTCACCGAAAATGAGGATTACGCAAAAGAAGCCATTCTGCTGGCCGATCAATCCCGCTCCTTACTGCTGTTGGAAGAACTGGTCCTGAGAATGAGTCAATCCGATGAGGTCCAACTGACACTGGCCGAGGACCGCCTTCTGAAAAACCAATTCGACTCCCTTTCTCTTTTGAGGATCAACCTACCTCCGGACACCCTGCCCATGGTCGAACTGGAAATAAAGGATCGCTTGGCAGAAGTGAGGATAAAAAGGGAGGAGTTGTTCAGGAACTCACTGCTCCAACAGCCGGATTACCACTCTCAAATGATAGAAGGGCGCCGGGCAAAGACTGAGACATTAGAGGAGCTTATCGATGATGGGATGACCCTTCTCACCCATTTCTTCGGAGAAAGTGAATTGTACATTCTCGCGATCAGTCGAAGGGGTGTATATTTCAACCAAAAGAGCCATTCCGAGAAAGATCTCGAAAATATGAGGGATTTCAGAGAGGAAATTGAGCGATTTCCGGCCGTCATGGGTTCCCGCACCGACTATCGGCGTCATTTGGCAAAAATGCACGATTTGGCCGACCGAATATTCGACCAACTGATCGGCGATGGGCACAGGGTTTTTACCGACAACCTTCTCGTCATCCCGGTGGATGAAACCTCGGTTTTTCCATTTGGAGCACTGGTGAGTTCTTTTTCCGCTTAGGGAGAACCCGAATACCTCATTCAACAGCACGCTTTGTCACACACCTACTCTTTAAAAACACTGGAAATTCTTCTGGCCGGAAAAAAAGCCCCGTCCGGGCAAACATCCGTATTGGCATTTGCCCCTCATTACAAGCAGGAAGCAATAAAATTGATTGGTTCGGATGAACAAATGATGCTGACACCCCTCGTTTACAACATGGACGAGGTCAGCTATTTGGAGAAAAAGCTCAGAGCGGTAAATTATTCCGGGTATCGGGCGAGCCTGGAAAATTTCATCCAATACGCACCAACAGCCGACGTATTGCATTTAAGTGGCCACGCTTTTTCCAATGACCGCTATCCACAGTATTCTTTTTTTGCCTTCAGCAAAGACAGTTTGTCCGGCGGTGAGCAAATTCTCCCACTCATAAATATAGAGCAACTGGGGATCAATGCCAGAATGGTATTTCTCAATGGTTGCAGGAC
>SKYC01000085.1 GCA_007128085.1 Saprospiraceae bacterium
TCCGGATAATTGTTTTCCTTTACGGCTTTTGCAAACTCCGAAATCGGTCTGGCCAAATCCGGAGTGTACGGTCCATTGATATGGGGTTCCAGAGTATTCAAATCAATGTAAATAACCTGATCAAAGTACTTTTCGGGATCGGCATAGCATCCGTCGTCCCCGGTGAGGTTTTCGCAAACCTTATCTGCCAGGTCTGCCACCATGGAGCGATTGGTCGCTCTCAGATATCTCGACATCGACTGATCGTAGCCAAAAACAGAAGTGGTGGCTCCAATTTCTGCACCCATGTTGCAGATGGTTCCTTTTCCGGTACAGGAGAGAGTTTCAGCTCCCTCGCCAAAATACTCCACAATGGCGCCTGTCCCACCCTTAACAGTGAGTATGCCCGCCACTTTGAGAATCACATCTTTGGGCGACGCCCAACCGGACAGTTTACCTGTCAGTTTCACCCCTATGAGCTTGGGCATTTTCAACTCCCAGGGCATACCACTCATTACATCGACAGCATCCGCACCACCTACACCTATGGCAACCATGCCCAATCCCCCCGCATTGGGTGTATGTGAATCCGTTCCTATCATCATCCCTCCGGGAAAGGCGTAATTTTCCAAAACAATTTGGTGAATAATCCCGGCTCCGGGTTTCCAGAATCCAATTCCGTATTTATTGGACACGCTGGCCAGAAAGTCAAATACTTCAGAGTTGTCCTTTAATGAGGCCTTCAAATCTTTAACAGCACCAATTTCGGCCAGGATCAGGTGGTCGCAGTGAACCGTAGAGGGTACGGCTACTTTGTCCCTACCGGCCATCATAAACTGCAAAAGTGCCATTTGAGCGGTGGCATCCTGCATGGCCACCCGATCCGGAGCAAAAAACACATAATCACCCGCTCTTTTAAAATCGCGAAGTGGTGTCTCCGGGTGCACATGGGTAAACAATATTTTTTCCGTCAGTGTAAGGGGTCTGGAAATAATCTTTCTCACCTCTGCAAGGCGGTTCTCCAAAGATTCGTAATAGTGCTTGATCATCTCGTAATCGAATGGCTTCATATCTGGCTTCATATCCGTATCTATATTTTTTTTTGCAAATTTACCTAATTATTATAAATCTAACTCCACAAATGGAAATACGTTCAATTTTTACGTCTAAAACATTCTGTGAATACTCTTTTTTATTAAAAATGGCTGTGATTTTAATCTTTGTGGTGGTAAGAAATTCACGGGGCAAAAAACGAAAGTCGATTTAAGCCCCTGTTTGAGCTCAGTTGCCTCCACACTTGAAGTAATTGGGATTTGCTGACTTTTGTAGATCTCTTACCCCAATGCATTATTTGCCGGTTTTTGTTCCTCAGTAGTTGAGTGCGGATTTTATACGCACATTTATTTAAAACATAGCCTTCAGAATTTAGAAAATATATTGCGTTCCTTAGTCAATATCTGGAAATGGCTCAAAATGTAGTAAAAGGACTTACCGGTAAAAGCCCCCGTCCTCAGTCATCGGAATCCTCCTCTTCCAGCCGCTCTATCAATCGATTCGAAATTTTAAGAAAGTCGTGCTCGGTAATCACACCGACCAACTCTCTTTCTTTTCCCTTTACAACAGGCAGACAGCCGATTTTACGCTCGTTCATCAATCGCATGGCGTGAGTGATGGAATCGTCCGGACTGACAGTGGCTACGTCTTTCAGCATCAGGTCTTTGACCAAGTGGGTTTTGGAGCTTTTCATCTTCCTCATTTTCAAAAAGTGGCGCAATATAATGCGCAGGGTCACCAGTCCAATGAGTTCCCCTTTTTGGTTTTCCACCGGCAGGTACCTTATTTTCTTCCAGTTCATCATTTCAGCGACCAGGTCGATAATGTCTTCTTTCTGTGCGGTCAGCAAATCCGTAGTCATAAATTCATCCACCTTGATCTTGCCCGGCTGGTAAACCTTCAGGTCTTTGGCGGTCGGAGCTTTCCACTCGTGAATGGGAAGGGATTCGCTTTGATTTCTTATGATAGAAGAGGTGAGCACTGTGGCGGCTTCGTCTCTTGGGATACTCTCAATCAAGTGGTTGTATGATCTGAGCATCCATCGGGCACCGGTGATGTGCTTTTCAGTCCGTTGCTCCAACATGCCCATGTATTTCTCGATGTCCTCCTCTTTGACCTTCATTTTTCTCAAACCATTTTTTGCCCTGGGAATCACCTCATCCCGAAGCAATTCAATGGCCGATACTTTTTTGTCGTTCAACCACGAAAACTTGGTGTCAATTCCATATCTGGCGGCTTTGACAAAATTGTCCCTGGCTTCCGGAAAAGTCATAAACTGAGTGATGTCATCGTAGGAATGTGCGTAGTCTACGATGGCGCCAAGCCATAGAGCCGAGTTGGCAATTTCATCGGCTATAGTGGGCCCTGCTGCCAACACCCGGTTTTCTATTCTCAGGTGGGGTTTCCCATTTTCACTGATGCCGTAACAGGGTCTGTTCCACCGATAAACCGTTGAATTGTGAACCTGAAGGGCTCTCAATTTGGGTACTTTTCCCTCCTTGATCAATTGAAGGGCATCTTCTTCCTGATCTCCACTTATCAGAACCCTGAAGCGGGATATATCTTCCTTGTATATGTCGAGAATAGAATTTTTTATCCAATTGTTGCCAAAGTAAACCCGGGCACTTCGCTCGCGGAGGTGTTCATTACTGCTGCGGGTATCGAGTGACTGCTGAAAAAGGGCAATCCTGCTCTCGTGCCACAGTCTCTTTCCGAAAACAATGGGCGAATTGGCAGATATTGCCATTACCGGTGCTGTAATGACCTGGGCGATGTTGTACAATTGAACAAAATTGGATGGGTTGACCTGCAAATGCACCTGAAAACTGGTATTACAAGCTTCCAGTAAAGGAGAATTGTGCCGGATGTACATTTCATCTATGCCAGTCA
>SKYC01000015.1 GCA_007128085.1 Saprospiraceae bacterium
AATGGTTCATTTATTTTTGTATTGTTTTTTTTTAAATAAAATTTTTTATGAGATCGATCGCACTCAGTATCCTATTATTCTTCTTTATTCAGATTGGAAATAGCCAGGTTGGTATTTCTAGTTTTACATTTGGGTTTGAAGCTTCCCCCACCATTAGTTGGATGACTACAGACAACAACCGGATAAACAGCAACGGGCCCAATTTGGGGTTGCGCATTGGCACCAGAGGTGAATTTCTGTTGTCCGAAAACTACAGCCTCACCGGCGGGGTTATGTTCTCGTTCAATCAGGGCGGACAAGTGCTCTATGAACAGGGCGGGCAGTTACTTCCCAACAGCGATCTGTCAAGAGATGAATTCAATGAGGGTTTGCCCGACAACGTGGACATCCGTTACAAAATACAGTTTCTGGAAATTCCATTTGGATTTAAAATGCGAACCAATCAGATTGGCAACACCCGCTTTTTCGCGCATTTTCCTGAATTTTCCTTTGCTTTTCGAACCGGCGCCAATGCAAATCTCTCCGGAGGGTCGCCCAACAGCATCAGTTCAGAGAACGAAAACATCAAGGACGAAATTCCTTTTTTCCGTTTCAAGTGGGGTGTGAGTATTGGTGCGGAATACCAAGTTGGGGGCAATACGTACATCGTAGGTGGTTTGGGTTATAAAAGCAACCTGGGAGAGATTCTCAAAGGAGGTGGTACCAAAACGGATGGAAGTCGGGACAATTCCACCGCCAGAATCCATTCAATTGTTTTCCAATTGGGTGTGATGTTTTAATTGATTTCTAAAATTAATGCATGGATTTTAAATTGTTAAAAAACTTTATCGACCGCGCCATTGAAGAGGATGTGGGCAGCGGTGATCACACTTCCAATGCGTGTATACCAGCGGACAAAACAGACAGCGCCTACTTGCTCGTAAAGGACATAGGAGTCATCGCCGGAGTGGATCTCGCAAAAACCATTTTTGAACGACTGGATCCCGATTGTGAGTTTCAAAAACTGATTGCCGATGGAGAGGATGTGAAGGACGGAGATATCGTCTTTAAAGTACGGTGCAACACCAGAAAATTCCTCATGGCCGAGCGGCTGACTCTCAATTTAATGCAGCGAATGAGTGGCATTGCTACTGCCAGCAGCCGATTTGCCGTCGAAGTAGAAGACCTCCCCGTTAAAATTCTCGACACCCGCAAGACCACTCCCCTATTGAGATTTCTGGAAAAATGGGCCGTAAAAATCGGGGGCTCCCACAATTACCGCAGCGGACTCTACGATCGCATGATGATCAAAGACAATCACATCGACAGTTGCGGCAGCATACAAAAAGCCATCTATCGCGCTCATCAATACATGGAAGATCAGGATCTGGATCTGGCCATAACGGTGGAAGTCAGGAACCTGGTTGAACTGCACGAGGTATTGGAAACCGGTGGGGTTCACAGAATCATGTTCGATAATTTTGAACTACCCATCTTGAGGGAGGCCGTGGCTACGGTTGATGGAAAGTTTGAAACCGAGGCTTCCGGTGGTATTATTTTGCGCAATGTCAGAGAATTTGCACTTACCGGGGTCGACTTTATTTCTGTGGGTGCCTTGACTCATAGTGCGGGAAGTCTGGACCTCAGTTTAAAGCTGGAAAGATGATCAGTGGGGCTTCACCCTATTTTATCAAGGGTAATTGACCAGCAGATATACCAGAAAAACCAGTACAAATACCATTGCTATCCAAAATCTTTTATCTCGGGTCAGTTCTGTGGTCTCTTTTTCCATCATGGGCTGAATTTTTTTACTACTCATTCACCCCTCTACTGTCAAAAAAGATGCCATAGTGGAAAAGCTTAATATATACAAGTGTGCCTCCAGATACATAAATTAAATCCCTCTTTTTTACCCCTTAATTCACTATAGATTACGGATAGTGATTTAAGCCTATATAGGCAGGAAAAAAAATGAAAAAATTATTTTTCAATATTCCACAGGAGGTTACGCATCCTACCATCCCCTATTATAGGTCTGCAAAAAAGACGGGATCACCGGCGAAATAGCAGGAGGAATGGAGGAAATGAAAATACAGATAGAGACTTATTTTTATTTGGAAGACACCTCAGGTTGATCTTTTTCTAAAAGCTGAAAACCGTTTCCGTGTATGTTGACAATTTCAACGGTCTCGTCAATTTTCAGATGTTTTCTGAGTTTTGTAATAAAAACATCCATACTCCGGGCTGTAAAGTAGCTATCCTCACCCCAAATTTCTTTGAGTGCATGGGATCTGGAAAGCACTTTGTTTTTGTTTTTACAAAACAGTTTGAGCAATTCTGATTCTTTGGGGGAAAGCTTTATCTTTTGGGGATTACCGTTGTCACTTACCTGGTAGGTAAGCATTCTCACGGGAAAATTAAAATGGAAATTTCCGAATTCGTATTCCGGAGGATCCTCGGTTTTTTCAATTTCCGATCTGGATCTTTTCAAAACCGCCTGAATTCTCACCAGCAGTTCTTCCGAATTAAAAGGTTTGGAGACGTAATCATCGGCACCCAATTTAAACCCGGCAACAATATCTTCCTTCATATTTTTGGCCGTGAGAAAGATAATGGGAATGTTTTGATCCCGGTCTCTGATCTCTTTGGCCAATGTAAATCCGTCCATTTTTGGCATCATCACATCGAGTATACAAAGGTCAAAAGGCTTCTTTTTAAATTGGTTGAGTCCTTCCAGCCCGTTGGGTGCCAGCGTTATTTCAAAATCGTGCATTTCGAGATATGATTTCAATACATCTCCGAAATTATGATCGTCTTCGACAAGTAAAATGCTAATTCCTTCCATTGATCCATTTTAAAGTTACAGCTTAAGAACGTAGTAATTTTAAATTCTGTATGGAAAAACCAAAAAATCTATCTATTCTGCCGAAAATTTTCGCGGAAAGTTCAGAATAAAAGTGCTCCCCTTGCCCGGAGTACTCTCCACATCAATGGTTCCCTTGTGCGCCATCATCATGGCCTTGACGTAAGTGAGGCCCAATCCAAAGCCCTTTACATCGTGTAAATTCCCGGTATGTACCCGGTAAAATTTATCGAAAATATTCCGCTGCTCCTCTGCGGTCAGACCAACTCCGTTGTCGCTCACCCAAATTTCAATACCTTCGGACGTATCAAAGGTCCTCACTTTGATCTCCGGTTTTTCAGGACTGTATTTATAGGCATTGTCCAGGAGATTGTTGACGATGTTCTCCAAATGCATTTTATCTCCTTCTATTCTCGGATTATTGGCATTGAGGCTTACCGTAATGCTGCCCTGCTTTTGCTGGACCAAAAAAACAAAGTTCTGAATGCAATCTTCAATCATTTGGTGCATATCGACTTCAACGAGCTTGAGTCCGAACTTTTTCTTATCGATGAGGGCCATTTGCAATACTTTCTCTACCTGAGAAAGCATTCTTTGATTTTCCTGTTTAATTACATTGGCAAAGCGCTGCACCTTTGTGGTATCCGAGCTGATTCGCGGCGAGTTGATAGAGTCCACTGCCAGCGAAATCGTTGCAATGGGGGTTTTAAATTCGTGGGTCATATTGTTGATAAAATCACTTTTCATTTCCGACAATCGCTTTTGCCTAAAAATGACGTAGACCGTATATCCAAAACAAAACAAAATGAGGGCCGTAAAGAGTATGGATCCCAGAAGCGTAACCCAGGTGTCTTCCCAGATAAAGCGACTGCGCTCGGGAAAGTGAATAATCAGAGAGCCCGGGGATTTCTGATTGCCCACAAAAAGTCTCACCCGATACCGGGAGTTGGCCAGTGAACTCAAAATCCCATTTTCTATATCCACTCTGGAGGCTTCACCAAAACCAATCGCTACAGAAAACTTTCCGTCATCGATTACAAAAGTATTTTCTTTTTCAGAAAAAACGCCGTAGTGATAATCTGTCTGAAAATTTCTGTTTTCGAATTCCACTTCGAGCAGTTGATCCAGTGTAGCCGGATCAATTCTCTCCTCCAGTGCCATGGTGTCGCGCAATGAACCGGCTCCTACACTCCAAATTCCCCCCTCCAGTAAATTGGCAGGACTGAGTATGGAAGACGTATCTAATTGCAGGAGTCTTCCCAAAACATTGGCTGTCACCGAATAATCGTGACTCGAATAGGGACTCCTTGCCACTTCGTCCCAATCGATGCTTATGGTTTCTCCGTAAAGGCTGAGAATATCGGTACTTTGGCGCACCTGGTCAATGCGTTCCAGCTGAGCGGCCACATTGGAAAGGGCCGAAAACACATTCTGGTCAAATTTGGATTCGTTCAACTCCAGAGAGTAGTTGATCCAGTACAACTGAATAAAAAATGAGCCGATCACACCGGCACTCATCAGTAGTATAATTGTCCAAATCGCAAATCTATTCATAGTCGATCCATCCCTTGCAGTCAGTCATTTCAGAGGTTTTTCAGAATTATTCTAGAGGGGTTTTGCCTCCGGAAACCACTCATGTAAAACGATTGAGCGCAATATAACCAATTATAGACAAATCCTGTATCAATTCAATGTAAATCTAACACGCAAACCCGCCTGTGTATTGGTTATCGGGTAGGACTGAGTGGTGTATGGAACGGTTCTGTAATAGTCCATAAACAGCCGCAGCGATAAATTCTGAGACAGGTCGTACTCCACTGCAGGGGCAATCCGGATGGCTCTTTGTCCACGAGTGTCTCTCGGGTTGATATCCAGTCCCCAGCTGTGCTGTAATGTCCGGTCGTCCCTGACTGAGAAGTCGAACAATATTCTCAAATCCCGCGAAGCTGTCTGTCCTCCGGGACGCGCTCCCCTCGTATCCCCCACCTCTCTTTCTCCTCTCTGCTGGCGGGGCGCCTGGCCTCCAAATCTGAAGTTTTTAATGACGTACCCCACACCAATTGTAAAGTCGGTAGAGCGCGTTTCATTGAGGTTCTGACCGACGGTACTCATGGCCAGGGTTCTCGATTTTTTGTAATCAAAGGAGAGTTCGATCCCTCCTTTTGTCTGAATATTGATACCAATCAGGGGTATAAAACTCTCGTTAATCACCAACTCAGGAACCGACAACTCGGGATAGTAATTGCCCGAAACACTGTCGAGGTTGGAGGGTATCTGGGAGTTGCCCATTCCGTCCTCATTATAAGACAATCTGCTTTCAAACCTGTTGGCTGTCAAAGTGGATTGGTATCCGTGGGAAATGGTCACCCGGTCAAATATTTCACTGAAAAACGGCAGCCTGCTCAGGCCGTTGTAATTGACGGTCCAGTTGGGCAGCGGCATCAAATCGAAAACGTTTAAGTCCATTGATTCGGGGTCGGTATCGGTATAGGCTGCCAGGAAGGCCGGTATTAACACCTCTTCCTGATTGGCACCATAGCCCTCTTTGTAATTGGGTCCGTCTTTGGGGTGGGGATCTCCGTCCGGATTCAGACGGCCCGAAATGACCGATCGATTGGATTTAAAGGTATCGAACAGCCCTTTAATCTCATCGGTTCCATCTCTGAAGAGTGTATTCAATGCCAGATAAGTGATGGAATAAGAACCGAACTGACTGTTGGTTCCAAAACCGTATTCCGCATTCATATAGTCATCCGGGTCGATGAAGTCCTCTCCAAAGTTTTTAAACAAAAAGGACTCACTTTTAGAAAAACGACGGTCCATTTTTAAATCGATTCTAAAATCCCGGAAAGGCTCCAGGTTTAAATCGACATTCCACGCTTCAGAAAACGACCTTGCGGTGTTTTGATTTTGGCGCAAATCGGCCGAAAACCACCCTTTTTGTGAGGCATTTTTCAACAACCAGCTGTCCCTGGGTTGTTGTCCCAGTGCAAAACCCAGTCCCGGGGCATTGAAGCCACTCGTCATACCGGCAAAACTCGGGGTCTCCAAAAATCCGGGAACAAAGGAAGTGTAATCTCTGGTGTAACTAAATCTCGCTCTCCTGATCATCAAAAGCGGCCGGATAATAACCCTTTCAATGGTACTCGGTTGACGGGGTGCATCTTCTCCTCTTTGAGTCCCCGGAGCTCTTCCCGCCCCTGCCCTTCCCGCAGCACCGCCACGATTTATTCGGCTCAGATAACCAATTTGATTGTAGAGCCGCTCAAAGTTCAATGTTCCTCTCAGACTCTCGCCCCGCGTATTGTAGATGGAGTTCCCCAAAAATGGAACGTTCAATGAAGCTGCGGACCAGGTGTATCCCGCAGTATACCGCGCATCTAAGCTAACCCAATCCATAAAGGGGAGTTTGTCTATGGGTATTTTATAATTCGCTGTAAACGTGTGATTGTAATCCTTGATCCTTCCAAAATCCTTGATGTTGTCCCAAAGGAAATCTTGTCTGTCCTGCCGTGTATTTCCAACAAAGTTGCCTTCAAGATCAAATCCAGCAACGTCCAACTCATCAATAACCGAATTGCTGCTAGCGACAAAATTCAGCTTGAGAGACCGGGTCAGATCCCAACTGATGTCGTGGTCGCGGTTCCACAAAAACTGTCGGCTGGTGGATTGACTGAACGCACCTTCTGCAAACCTGTACTGTCGCTGATTCTTGCGGCGATCGAGTGTTGTTCTGAAGCCAATACTGTTCGGAAGGGGATTGAAATTAAAATCGGCAATTAACTTTAAAGCTCGCACATCCCCCAGCAACCCTTTAAATGGCTCCACGTAATTGACGTTTCTCGAAAATCGATAATTGAGTGTTCCCGTATGGTGGGTGTTGTCGTCCTGCTCTATAATCGGGTCGCTGCGGTTGGTTTCGGTATAGGCGTAGGTCAGCGAAAGGTTTTCGATATCCCAGGGCATGGGGGTATCGTCTCCCGTCCTCCGCTTTCTCACATTGGTAAGGTTTACACTCTTTATTTCTGTTTTACTGATGGCCTGCTCCCTCAGTGAATCCCGCTCCGCTCGGTTCTCTGCAAGGTCGAGCTTTTCACCCAATTCAACATCGAGGTCATAGGGATCGTATTGAGGGGTTCGGATATCGGCTGAATACTGTGCGAAAAAAGGTATATCGATATTGGCATCTTCGGGCAAAAACCGGCCCAATTCAAAATCTGCCGCTATATCGTATTGCAGTATCGCTTCTTTGTTTCTCTGTTGTACTTTTTGCTCAATACTACCCCAGCCCACACTGCTGTAATTGGTACTCATTGAAATATTACCAAAATCGGCCAGCTTCATATTCAGACGGGCCAGACCGGCCACCCCTCCCTGCTCATTCAATCCCGTCAGACGCAGTTCATTGATCCATATTTCTGTGCAAAAATCGTCTCTGGTGGTATTGTTCCTCACCCCAACCATAATGGACTTAACGGCCCCCGTATTGGGATTGCCGACTACGCGCACCGTGTTTTCGGGTTTTTCCGGATCGGGCTCTTCAAAGGGAAGGGTATTGGGAAATCCCGCCTGATTTCTGCTCAACTTCACATCTTTCAACAATTCGAGCGGGAAGTCAAATTCATTTTCCTCCGGCCAGACAATTCGCTCATAACTCTCATCGCTGTCAAAAGAGGAAAAAACCAATGGAATCTCATACTCGTAATAATTGTTGACGTAGTCACTTCCAATCCGCATCACAATAGATAAATCCCCGTCTTCCAATCCATCCAGGGTCTCGGCATGTACAAACATTTTCAATCGCTCGTAATACCGCATATCCATTTCACCCAAAAGTCGATAGACCCCTTTCATTCTCTGTGGCCCCAACTTACAGATATTCATCGCCAGGGATTGCTCGTTTAAAAAGGCATTGGCCACTGTCGATTGGTAATTCCTCTCCCGGGTAATTCCCGGAGGTATAATGTATCTGAAAGGGGAGCGACTGGGGTGCTCTTCTATATTGACCACACTGATGTCGAATTCAGTTTCTCCTTCGGGAAATGGCGACGGAGGTGCATTCTCCAGCGGCCGCGTCACTCTCCTCCACTGATTTCTCGCGAGATCCAAAGAGGCAAAACGCAGGGTAACAGGTTTTTCAAAACCCGTCATGTACATCCGTAAAAACTTAATGGATCGGAAATCCTGGATACCTCCGACTCTTTGATCGTATTGGTTGATAGGTACTTTAAACCTGTACCATACCTGATTGCCGGGATTGACCACCGTATCGGTAATAAATTCATTCCACTCCAGACCGTTGTTTCCATCGTGCCGTATCGGTATTTGGTAATCGTAATAGGCCTCTGTTCTGTTCATAGATCCATCCCGATTGACATCCTCGGAGTCCGGGAAATTGGTATAGGCATTGCTGATGCGCTGCCCAGGCTGAGAAATGGGGGAATTGCCCTCGGGATTGTTGTAGCGCTTGTAACGGGTAAAGATATCGTCCTCCTCAGTAAAATTGGGGTCGTCCCAGAATTTATAATCGTCGTTGGACAAATCTGATACAATGCGCGCTTTGGCATCGTTGGTCAAATTGGGGGACGCCAGTATGGCCTGGTAGTACTCATTGAAAACTGCAATTTCTCCGAGACTGTCGAGACCATCCAGTCCGACATCCTGCAATGCCCGGTGTTCCGGGTCGTTGGCAAATGCGTTAACCACAGGGGGCACAGTAGGTACTCTTCCAAAATTGGTGGTATCTGTCGGAATGACATCCCCGGGAACGGGAAGTCCGTTTTCGTAAAATGCCAAACCGTCTTTCATGATGTCTTCAGAGACGTTACCCAGGTTGATGTGCATATAACCACCATCCTGAAGTGGTCTCTCTTCTGTTCCAATAAAGGGATTCAACACCCAGAACTCTATATATTCAATGTTGGTAGCTTCGAAATCATTGGTTGGCAGAGCGCGCATCATCCCCCCCCATCGGGAAGCCGGATCGTTCAGATAACCGTCCTGATCCAGACCCGCAGAGAACCCCGGAATACCGTCCGGACGATCAAAATTGTAAGGACCCCGTTCATCGGGATAGTAAGAAATATCAAAAGTTCTGAAGTCAAACTGATTGGGCAACAGTGGACGATTTCTGAAAATCTCCTGTTGTGAAACCCTCCGCGTATAGGGGTTGTCCTGTCCGCCGCCTATGGTTCGCTCAATGCGGTACCAATTAATCAAAGCCCGGTTGGCTCCGGTGACTTCGGCGTCCACCAACTCCGCTTCCGGCCATCGATCCGTCCCTTCCGGAATAGAGGAAATGATCCAACTGTTGACCGGCACCCTCAAATCTATGCGGCTCGCACTCCCTTCAAAATCATCTATATAAACCACTCCCCCCTCATCGTCTCCCACATTGATGGCTTTTGAGTGGCCGGGCCGCAGTGCGGCACCCTCTGCATAAAAATCGATACTGGATTGTTCCCGTGTACTGATGAGTGGTATGGCATCCACCATACGGGTCAACCAGGGCGCTTCGTTGCTGTAATTAAAGTCGAGGCCATAAACCCTGTTGTTGATGGGATCCTCCCCGAAATTCACCTTTTCTGTAAACGGTTTTTCCCACAAGTGCATATAGGTTCCCCCCACACTTATGTTCCGACTGATGTCGTAATCCGCCCGAAGGCCGACCATACTCCTCGTCTGAAAACTAAAGGTCGAGTTATCTTCAAAAGACACATTAATCGGGGTGCCCGAAGCCAGATACGCATCGTTGATAATGCGCACCCGTCCGATCTGATAATCGACAATATAATCGACATCTTCCTGTAGGATGTTCCCCCCCGCACGCACCGTCACTGACCCCCTGGGTACGTTTATGGCACCCAGCGAGATATCACTGGTTACAGAAGATCGGTAGGAGCCTTTCATCACAAATCTGTTTCGCTCCTGAAACTCCCGGGCTACCGTTATGGTGGTGTCGTATAAAAGCTGGTAATTGTATTTGTCGTAAAGCTCTTCAGACGGCAAAATCTCCCTGAGGGATTCACCAAAGGGCTCCAATTTTGGAAACATTACCTTCCCCGTCCGCGTATTGATGGTAACCCCGGGAATAAAATCAAAAAATCCATCGGGCTGGGGGTCACCAAAATAGTTCAGATTATCGAGATTAAACAATTGCAACAAGGGCGTTCCCGATATACCTGGCTCCGGCAAAAAACGCTTTTGTCCTCCCGCAGGATCGTCGTAAAATATATCGAATCTAAAATCCTCTTCGGTCGCACCAAAAGCCCCAATCGGATAAATGTTTTTCATCATCAAATCCCACATGGGCTCAGAGACGTTCTGATTGGAGCTCTTCAGCATTTTCAACAGCAGCACCTGGCTGGTCGCGCTGGTGCTGTCCCCCTCATATGCACCCACATCGGTTGCAAATTCACCCACGCGAAACACTTCTCCATTGTAGGTATACTCGTAGGCTACAGCCAACACTTCATCCGGCCGCAGGGCCACATCCAGAGAAAGGACTCCCAGCTCCGGGATCAAATCGTATCTGTTGGGGGAGAGTTTTCTGGCTCTTTTCTGTTCAAAATCCACTCCGGAAGTAAAATTATATGGAAAGCCCTGTAGTGTATTTACAACCGTCCTCAGGTCGCGAATCTGCTCGCCGTCGCTCAACAGTTGGTTGTACAATCGGTTGGAAGCGTTATCGGGCAGTATTCCATCTTCAAATAAGGGCGTCAATTCCTGGGGCGGGATGGGTAGGCCAAACTGATTGGCGGTCGACTCCGAGGTGAAATTTTCGAATTCTCCAAGGTCGGAAAATGCAACAATCTGCCTCAATTCTTCGTATTGATTTCCAATGTTGGTCACCCATACTTCGACGCGCTCTACCCTGAACAAACTATTCATGTGCGGGAGATTGTCCAGCGCTTCCTCAAACATATTGCGGTTAAAGTGCGAGAGAAAAAAGTGCCGATTGGCGTCGTATTCATCCGCGCGCACCGAAAACTCCTGAACCTGAGCACCACCGTCTATTACAATATTTTCCTTTCTGGCCCTCTGCTGTGAAGCAATGGCTGTCAAGCGCAAATTCCCGAACTGGAGCTCGGCCTTTATTCCAAACAAACTCTGACTGCCTTCAATCAGAGAACTGCGGAGTGGAAGGCTCACATTTCCCGCTTCAATATTCTTTATGATATCGTCGTCGTCAAAAGCCTCGCTGTCAAATTTGATGTTGAGCTGATTTTCAAAGTCAAAGGTCGG